>CAYTNC010000073.1:0-11212 GCA_964438935.1 uncultured Bacteroidales bacterium | reverse complement strand
GTCTCGGACTGTTAAACAAACTCCACAGGGCCGGAATAGCTGCCGAACTATATCCTGAAGCCGCCAAACTGAAAAAGCAACTATCCTACGCCGATGCCAGAAAAGTGCAGTATGTGGTGCTGGCAGGTGAAAACGAAATCAGCGAAGGACAGCTTACCGTTAAAAATATGATAAGCGGTGAACAAACTAAAGTTGCTCATGATGAACTTATTAAAGTAGTAAGTGCTGAATGAATAGGTTGATTCACAATCTCAATCACAAGTTACAAACAATAATATATTAAAATTATAACCATGAAAATTGTTAGTTTGATAATCGCATGCATGTTGATCTCAACAAGTGTGGCTCTATATGCTCAGCCGCCTGCCGCTGATATCAATATAAGTATAGTTGACCTTAAGAAGGTTGGTGATGCTATTCCCGTATCAGCTATTGGAGAGCCTGTTGGTTCCGTGAAGTTGTATGAGCCGCGCTGGATTGATGCCACCGAAGACGCCCCGGCCTTTGCAGTTGTTGAAGGCTCCATAATGCCTGTTGACCCAACAGGATGGCCAATTAATTTCAGGATTTTGCTTCCGGCAAAGTGGTCACTCAGAGCCATGCAGCAGGGAGGCGGTGGCATGAACGGAACAATCACTGTAAGGGAAGGGAGAAACCCCATGCTCAGCAAGGGTTTTGCAATATATGGCAGTGATGCAGGTCACCAGTCTTCAGGTATGGGCCCAGGTGGAACACAAAACAAACCTCTGGCAACAGGACCTTCGTCAGGCGACGAATGGGCACTGAATGAGGAAGCCATACGAAATCTTGGCTATATGCAAATGAAGAAAACACATGACGCTGCAATGGTCATTATTGAAAGAGTTTATGGGAAACGACCCAAATACAATTATTACATCGGAGACTCCCAGGGGGGACGCGAAGGCCTCACCGTTGCCCAGCGTTATCCGGAAGATTATGACGGTATTATTTCCAATGTACCCATTGTAAGCCTGTCTACGCTTATGTTAGCTCCCGAGCTGATCCGGATACAGGAAAAACCTATTGCCAATTGGGTTACTCCCAGTAAAGTCAAAGCCATCAAAGCTGAATTCTTAAGACAATGTGATGCCCTGGATGGAATATCCGATGGAATAATTAACAATTATATGGTTTCAAGGGCTATTTTTAATGTACACGATGGAATAGGCCCCCGGGATCCCTGGGCAGCCCGGCGGGCCATCGGCAGTGATTCTAACCCCGAAGACACATCTGCAATGGCAAAGCTAACTGATGGACAAATAAAAACCCTTGAATTTACCTACAGCCCGTATAAGTTTTCCACTCCTCTGGCAAATGGCGTTGACGCTTTTGGCATGTGGTTGCCTACCACCGAACCTGACGGATTTGGAATGATCACTGGTACACGCTATAAAGGACAGGAAGGAGCCGGTGAAAATGCCCGGGTCTCTTTCTCTTTAGGCACTATAGGAGTCACAGGTTTTATTATGCAAAACACAAAAGCAAACCCACTTGATTATATTGAAGGAGGCTCATTCAATAAGCGCAGAGTAGAGATTTCCGAATGGCTTGACGCCACAAATCCCGACCTTTCAGCATTTTATAAAAGAGGCGGAAAAATAATCGTAACCGTTGGCACCATGGACAACATAGCCTCATCAGGAGCTCAACTCGACTACTATCAGTCTCTTATAAATAAAATGAGGCGGAAAAAAACAGATAAATTTGCACGATTGTTTGTTGTTCCTCAGGCAGGTCATGGATTATCAGGTAAAAGTTATAAAGTTAACGGCGAGGGAAAATCTGTTACCATAAGAAATATTCCCCGACCAAACAATAATGATAACATGGATATGCTTATCGCTTGGGTGGAACAGAATAAGGCGCCTGCCAAAACCCTCATAATTGATGAAAAAGGCAGAATCGGAAATAACACCAGCGTGAAAGGATATCTTCTTTGCTCATATCCAAACTATCCTAAATATATAGGTGGCCCTGCTGAAATGGCTTCCTCTTTTATTAGTGCTCCACCGGACTATGTTTCAGTGAAATAATTATATCAAAAAAGCCAGGCTTTTTCCGATCACGAAAAAAGCCTGGCTTTATAATTTAATATGGCAGACGCTACAACTCCATCATCACCACCGAAGCTGCCGGTAATTTTACGCTCACCGTTTCCTTGTTCAGTTTGAATCCTTTAAAAGGAACCGACTTCAGAACTTCCGGGTTATCGAAGGTATTGTGCTGCGACAATTCCTTTGCAGCAAGCACCGTTCCGGAAATACTTGCCGGTTTATAGGCACGCAGAGCCAGATTCAGTTCAATCTCCTTATGTGGATCGGCATTGGTTAGTGTAATATGCACTTTTCCTGCCTTATCGCGCGATGCTGAAGCAGTGACTGCCGGAACAGATTTTCCGTTCAGCACATATTCGGGCGATTTGAAAGTAAGCGGTATGAGAGCAGCATCCATGTGCACCTTATACATTTCAAAAACATAATAGGTAGGTGTGAGTACCATCTTTTCACCTTCGGTGAACAGGATGGCCTGAAGCACGTTCACCATCTGGGCAATGTTGGCTATTTTAACCCGGTCGGCATGGTTGTTGAAAATATTCAGGTTAATACCAGCCACCAAGGCATCCCGCATGGTATTCTGCTGAAACAGAAATCCGGGATTGGTTCCGGGTTCCACATCAAACCAGGTACCCCATTCGTCAACAATTAGTCCAACTTGCTTTTGCGGATCATACTGATCCATAACAGTGGAATGTTTTGTAACCAATTCGTCCATCACCAGTGTGCTCTTGATGGTGGTGAAATATTCGTCCTCAGTAAATTGTGTTGCAGAGCCCTTGTAAGTCCAGTTATGCGTTATGGTATAATGATGGAGTGATAATCCGTTCATTAAGTTTAACGGCACGTTTTTCATCAGTGTTTCAGTCCAGTGATAATCGCCCGAACTGGGTCCGCCTGCAATCCGGTATAACTTGTTGTTGCCATAGTTTCTGGCATAAGTGGCATAACGCTTGTACTGGTCGGCATAAAACTCAGCTGTCATGTTGCCACCACAGCCCCAGTTTTCGTTACCAACGCCCCAGAATTTCACACGCCATGGCTTTTCTCTGCCGTTTTGTTTCCTTAGGTCGGCCATCGGACTTTTACCATCAAATGTAATGTACTCAACCCATTTTGACATTTCTTCAACCGATCCGCTACCCAGGTTTCCGCATATATAAGGCTCAGTACCTATCTGCTCGCAAAGATCAAGAAATTCATGGGTTCCAAAACTATTGTCTTCTACTACCCCACCCCAGTGTGTGTTGATCATCTTGGGCCGGTTTTCGCGCGGACCAATGCCATCCATCCAATGATACTCATCTGCAAAACAACCACCCGGCCAGCGCAGATTCGGAATATCCAGTCGTTTCAGTGCTGCAACCACATCATTGCGGATTCCCCTGGTGTTGGGGATAGGGGAATTCTCACCCACCCAGATACCGCCATAAATACAATGCCCCAAATGTTCCGAAAAATTTCCGTAAATATGCCGGCTGATGGTATCCGTGGTTATGTCGGCGTTCAACACAACGGTGACGGGTTGTGCCGTTAAAGGCGTCTGCATTGCAGCCAATGCAAACACCATACATGCTAAAAGTGTTCTTTTCATATTAATGGTTTTATTGTTTGTAATAATCCGTTGTTAAAACCTGGTCATCCAGGCATCAGGGTGAATTTCTTCACGGATCCTTTGTAATTCTATTACAGCAAGCTCTTTTTTATCAAACGATGCAAAGGACACGGCAAATAAATTACCGATTCTGCCAAACTTCTCAGCTTTGTATCCCACATCAGTCAACGATTTGACCAGCTCATCGGCATTGATCTCATCCCTGAAGCAGCCGGCTACAATGTAATAGCGCAGGTCTTCATCATTCATACTGTCAGCAGCAGCTGCACCGGATACTTCCGCAAACACCTGTGAAGTATCGGCCACTGCCATTCGAACAGAGTCAGAAAGCTGATTAAACAAGGAATCGGAGACGAAAAATGATTGCGCCTCAGGCTTCACATCAGGAAGCGCCTTACCCCTGAAAATGAAAAAAGCAATAACTGCCGTATTCACTAAAAAAATAATAGCCAGCCACCTGACAACTTGTTTTGAGGAATAATTACCGCTATTGCCGGGTACTGTACTTCCGGCATGTACTTCAACCGGCACCTCCTTCTTAACTTCAGGCTCATCATCAAGCTGAATAACAGATTCTTCTGTTATGAGATCCGCAAGATCCGGCTTGCCATTTCCATCATGGGCAGCAAAAATGATCCTTCCGTTAAAATCTTTACGCAGAGAACCCAGGCCCTCAATGGCAAATACCTTTTTTGATTCCAGGGCCTTGCCAACACCGGTCAGAAAATCTGACAACTGCTGCTGGGCAATTCCCTGGTCAATATTCTCACATTTCATCATATAATTGATCAGCAGGCCGTCGTCGTGTTTCAAAGATTCATTGAATACAACAACCTTGGGGTCTTTTTGCTTCAGAATAAAAGCTCCCAGATCGGGAATAATCACCCTGAGATTATTATCAAGCAGTGCGGTAATGTATTTGTCCATCAGGTCATCTCTTTTTTTCTCTATAATTATGAACAACCGGGGTCTTAGCAGGCATAGGCATTATACATTATTACACCAAAGTATGAATTTTATCGGAATAACCCATGAACATTGGTAAAAAGTTGTAAACAAGAAAAATGGAAACAATAGAAGATGACACAGCAGGATTTTGTTTTTTTCACTAACTTGCAGTGATAAAGCAAAGCCATATGAATACAAAGAAAATCCTTGGGATTGATATTGGAGGATCCGGAATTAAGGGCGCTCCTGTTGATGTAAAAACAGGAAAGTTATTGGACGAGCGGTTCCGCATTCCCACTCCCAATCCATCCAATCCAAAAAACGTGGCAAAAGCCATCAAGGAGATGGTGAAACACTTTAAATGGGAAGGTCCTATCGGATGTGGTTTTCCTGCCGTAGTCCAGAACGGGGTAGTAAAAACTGCCTCCAATATAGACAAGAGCTGGATCAATGCCGATGCGGGTAAGCTATTTAGCGAAGCCACAAAACTGCCCGTATGGGTAATCAATGATGCCGACGCTGCCGGTCTGGCTGAAGTAAAACTTGGAGCAGGGGCAGGTTTTAAAGGTGCTGTTGTGGTGCTGACCATTGGCACCGGAATTGGCTCTTCCCTGTTTATCAAAGGAAAACTTTATCCGAACACCGAGTTCGGACATGTTGAGTTCAAAGGCATGGATGCCGAAGCATACACCTCCGATGCAACCCGAAAGAAGGAAGAACTCGACTGGACAGCCTGGGGCAAAAGGCTCAATGAATACCTCACACATATTGAGTTTCTCACCTGGCCCGAACTGATTATCCTGGGTGGCGGAGCCAGCAAAAAGCTTGATCAGTTTAAAGACCAGTTCAATCTGAAAGCCAAAATTGTTCCGGCCCAATTCCTGAATGATGCAGGTATTATCGGTGCAGCCATGGCCGCCAAGGTTAACATTAAGAAGAAGCACTAAAGGGAATCCGGTTCAACAGGGATCTGCCCAGAGTCACCTCATCGGTATATTCCAGTTCATCGCCGATAGAAACACCGCGGGCAAGTGTTGAAAATACCAGGTTATTGGCGTTCAATCTCCGATACAGGTAGAAATTGGTTGTATCCCCTTCCATGGTGGCACTCAATGCCAGGATCAGTTCTTTTATGGCTCCTTCCCTCACCCTTTCCTCCAGGCTGTTGATATTCAAATCAGCAGGACCCAGTCCGTCCATTGGGGATATGATACCCCCCAGTACATGATACACACCATGATATTGTTGTGTATTCTCTATAACCATGATGTCCTTGATGTTTTCAACCACACAAATGGTGGCATGATCACGTTTCTGATCTGCACAAACCGGGCATATGTCAACATCGCATATATTACCGCAAATCCTGCAAAACTTCAGGTCTGAAGCCAATTTGATTAGGGTGGAGCCAAAGGTTTCCAGTGCGGATTTGTCCTGCCGCAACAGGTGCAACACCAGCCGGAGTGCAGTTTTGTGACCGATTCCGGGCAATGTGGCAAATTCATTCACCGCACTTTCAAGTAATTTGGAGGAATAGTTAAAATTCATGGCCCTGCCTGTTTTGTATCACAGATATTATCTGAAACCAGGCAAAATTAATCTTTTATTTGGCAACTGTTTTTCAGGTTGAATGTTTTTACTATCCTTGCATCATCAAGGTAAATCACAGCTGTAATGAATCCCTGGATATTGCTTGCCATTGTAGTTTCCTATTTCACGCTGCTGATCATCATTTCAGTAATAACCAGCCGTGGAGCCGACAACGCCTCATTTTTCGTAGGTAACCGGAAATCACCCTGGCTGCTTGTCGGCTATGGAATGATTGGTGCCTCCATATCGGGAGTCACCTTTATTTCGGTTCCCGGTGAAGTGGGTGCCAGCTCATTCTCTTACCTGCAGATGGTATTTGGCTTCTTTGCCGGTTACATCATCATTGCCAACGTGCTGTTGCCCTTATATTACCGTCTGAACCTTTCCTCCATATATGAATACCTGCATAGCAGGCTGGGTTTTTTCAGCTATAAAACCGGTGCAGCTTTCTTCATTCTCTCCCGCGTGATAGGCTCCTCTTTCAGACTCTATCTGGTAGCCCTGGTAATTGATGGATTTATCCTTTCCAAATTGGGCGTTCCGTTCTGGCTTACAGTAGTAATCACTATAGGTCTTATATTTGTTTACTCTTTCAAAGGAGGTATTAAAACCATAGTGTACACAGATACATTCCAAACCACATTCCTGATCCTGGGCGTGGTGCTTTCCATAGTGCTTATTTCCAAAGAGCTGAATCTTGATGCTGCCGGACTGATCAACACCATTAGTTCAAGCCGGTATTCGCAGGTGTTCGTGTGGGACTGGCAACCGGCTAATAATTTCTTTAAGCATTTTTTGAGCGGCATGTTCGTGTGCATCGTGATGACCGGGCTTGACCAGGATATGATGCAGAAAAACCTGAGCTGCCGGAATATCAAAGAAGCCAAAAAGAACATGTACCTGATGAGTTCGCTGATCGTAGTGGTGAATATTCTTTTCCTATCACTCGGAGCTTTGCTATATGTTTATGCCAATTCCAAAGGAATTATTACAGAAAACTTCAGCAACAGTGAATTGGTGCAAAACTGTCCGGTGAGTCTGCAATATCCGGGCGCCGAAGGTTTGCAGTGCGGCAAAACAGATGAACTATTTCCCTTTCTCGTGTTCAACTACCTGCCGCCAATCGTTGGTTTTGTATTTATTATGGGATTGCTGGCTGCTGCATACGCAAGTGCCGACTCGGCGCTGACTGCATTGACTACCTCATTCTGTATTGATTTCCTCGGATTTAAAGAAGACAACCGGCGGATGCGAACCCGCAGCCTGGTTCATATAGGTTTTGCAGTTCTTTTTGTGCTGGTCATCCTCATGTTTAAGTTGCTCAACGATGAAAGCGTAATCAACGCACTCTACAAAATTGCCGGTTACACCTATGGCCCGTTGCTGGGCATGTTTGCCTTTGGTATCCTCACGCCATACAAAGTCCGCGATAAGGCGGTACCCTTTATATCCCTTGCTGCTCCTGTTATCTGCTACCTGCTGAGCACTTATTCACAGCAATGGCTGTGGGGTTACCAGATTGGGTTTGAACTGCTCATCCTCAACGGGTTGCTGGTGTTTGCGGGACTGTACTTCTTTAGAACCAAGACCCAAGATCCAAGAACCAAGACCCAAGATCCAAGAGCCAAGATCCAAGATCCAAGCTCCAAGACCTGAATCTGCACGACAAAAAGTCTGCATGGCTTTGCAGATCAGCCCACGACACAAATCATCTTTTCGTCTATAAAACCTGAAGTATCGTCGATTATACCTGAACCGATTTATATTTTCAGTTACGCTGCTGCCTTCATTGGCACTAATGGCATCAACACTATTCGGCAGGCCAAATCCTCTGAAAAAACCAAGCGAAACAAGACGATACTATCCGCTCAAACAGTTGCACTAAATTTTAGTTTCAAGTACCTTTACACATAAAGGTATATTATACTTTTATTTTAGTTGAAAATCAACCAATCACCATGAAAAACAGGCTCCTTGATCGACGAACTATGGCAATTGCCTTATTAACAATTGCTTTTACGTTGTCTGCATACAAAACCGGTGAGCAGGAAGGCAGGGTTTCAACCATGCCCATTTATCTGAACACATCCTATTCTTTTGAAGAAAGAGCTGCGGACCTGGTTTCGAGGCTCACCCTGGAAGAAAAAGAAAGCCTCCTGGGGAACAGTATGGCTGCTGTACCCCGGTTGGGAATTAATTCTTTTAATGTATGGAACGAAGCCCTTCACGGAGTCATGGGCGGATTCGGCATGGCACCCGGCGCCGGTTCACCTACATCATTCCCCAACAGCGTTGCATTGGGATCGTCATGGGATCCGGAATTGATGGAAAGAGAAACACAGGCAATTTCTGATGAGGCCCGTGCCCTGAATTCACCGGTTATTAACGGGTTGACCTATTGGTCGCCCGTGGTAGAGCCCATAAGAGACCCGAGATGGGGCCGCACAGGTGAATCATATGGCGAAGACCCGTTTCTGGTATCACAAATAGCCAGTGGTTTTATTAAAGGTATGATGGGTAGCGATCCCACATATTTAAAAACCGTTCCCTGCGGCAAGCACTTTTTTGCCAACAACAGCGAATTCGACCGCCATGTGAGCAGCTCCAACATGGACAGCCGCGACATGAGGGAGTATTATCTTACCCCGTACAAACATCTTATTGAAAAAGACGATCTTCCTTCCATCATGACTTCCTATAACGCTGTGAACGGAGTTCCTACTTCTGCCAGCAAACTTTACCTCGACACCATTGCCAGAAGAACCTATGGCATGAAAGGGTACATTACAGGCGACTGTGCCGCCATCGAAGACATTTATACCGGTCATTACTATGTTAAAACAGCACCTGAAGCAACGGCAGAAGGCCTGAAGGCCGGTGTCGACTGCGACTGCGGAAGCGTTTACCAGTCCAGTACCATTGATGCCCTGAACAAAGGTCTGATTTCCATGGCCGATATTGACAGAGCACTACTCAATATGTTTGTCATCAGAATGCGATTGGGGGAATTTGATCCGCCTTCAAAAGTTCCCTATGCCCTCACCCAGACCGGCCTTATCGGCTCTCCGGCGAATAAGTTGCTGGCAAAAGAAATTGCCACCAAAACTCCTGTTTTGCTAAAAAACAACGTCAGCGTTAAAACCAATAAAAAAGTACTACCGCTGAATTCTTCCCAAATTAAAAAACTGGCACTTATCGGCCCCCAGGCTGATAAAGTGGAGCTTGGTCCCTATTCCGGAAGACCATCACAGGAAAATATGGTCTCTCCCCTGGCCGGTATTAAAAAGTATGTTTCAGAAAAAGGCCTGTCAACAGAAGTATTATTCAGTTCAGGAGGCAATACCGCTAATAAAAGCAACCTGTTTTATGTTGCCGGCTTTGAACTGATCAATTCAAACGGTTCTGTTTCCAAATATGATGCTACCAAATTCAGCTCCTGCTCCAACGGAATCACCGTAGGCTCGGGTATGGGAGCAGAGGAACAGGTGAGAACAATCAATGACGGGTCGTGGACCGCATACGACAACATTGATCTGACCAATACAGATACCATTGGTATCAGCCTGAATATACCCATTGACGGAGGACTTGTAGAAGTCAGAGTGGGATCTCCTGAAGGGAACCTGCTCACCACCCTGAATGCAACTGTTGAAGCAGGGGTCAGGCCGGGAGGCGTTTATGGACTCGGCACCCTGATGAAAGCAAAAGTAAATAAGCTGGGATTAAACGAACTCCAGACGCTCTACCTGGTTTACAGAGCTGCGCCGGATAAAGAAATAGACAAGAAGACCATTGAAACAGCAGCTTCTGCTGATGTGGCTATAGTATTTGTGGGTACCGATGAAAAAACGGCTACCGAAGAATCAGACAGGCTGACTCTTCTGCTTCCGGGCAACCAGGTAGACCTGATCAAAGCCGTTGCAGCTGTCAATCCCAATACAATTGTTGTGATGCAAACACTCGGATGTGTTGAGGTTGAAGAATTCAAAAACCTGCCACACATACCGGGGATCATCTGGACAGGTTATAACGGACAGGCACAGGGCGATGCCATTGCCGAAATTCTTTTTGGAGAAGCCAACCCGGGTGGAAAGTTAAATGCAACCTGGTATAAATCTGTAAATGACCTTCCTGCCATTACCGACTACACCCTCAGGGGCGGTAGCAATAAAAACGGGCGTACATTCTGGTATTTCGACAAGGAAGTATCCTATGAATTCGGGTACGGACTTTCCTATACAAGCTTTGAATACAGTAATTTTAAAATCGACAGGAATACCATCACTCCGCAGGATAAGATAAACATTAGTGTGGATGTTAAAAATACCGGAAACTTCGACGGTGATGAAGTAGTGCAGATTTACATGCGCACACCCGAAAGCCCGGCTTCATTGCAACGTCCTGTCAAACGACTGAAAGGCTTTACAAGAGCTACCATACCTGCCGGTCAGACCAAAACAGTAAACATCACTGTTGATTGTGCCGATTTGTGGTTTTGGGATATGAAAGAAAACAAGATCACCTACGACCAGGGTACGTATGCATTCGAAATAGGAGCCTCCTCAAAAGACATCAGAGGAACCGTGAATGCCACTATGAAAGGAGCATTAATCCCTGTTCTGAAAACGGTGGTTGCCGATTGTGGTGTTGTTGTGCTGAAAAAAGGAGCCACTGCTCAAACCAACGTAACTGCTGCCCTGACCGATGATCGTTTTTATGATATCTCGAAAGCTGAAGTTTTCTTTACATCCAACAATCCTGCTGTTGCCACTGTGGATCAAAAGGGCCTCGTTACAGCAACAGGAACAGGTGTGGCTACCGTAACAACTGCAGTAACCATCAACGGCAAAACAGTATCGGACGATTTTCCGGTTAAAGTGATGCCCGATTTAAACCTGGCTTCGGTAACCATAAACAACAAACCTGTAAAAGGATTTAATTCAAAAACAGTTCAGTACAGTTACCTGTTAAGTTCATCTTCAAA
>CAYTNC010000072.1:6085-11305 GCA_964438935.1 uncultured Bacteroidales bacterium | reverse complement strand
AAAACCATGACGAACAGCTCTTTCACTTTCCGTAATCAGGGTCTGAACACCTCTTTCGGTTCCGGTTTCAGGTGCCATTGCGCCAATCAGGAAAATATCTTTTTCTGGAATCATGGGCAGGAATTGCGCCTGTGCACCCAGCAGGGCCGGATCAGGCTTATCTTTCAACTCATTAAACCGTTGTGTAAGCATACCTGATACCAGCACATTAACGAGTGATTTGCGGTAGTCTTTCTGAAGAGTTTCCTTTTCAGGGTCATTCATGCAGAACATCATCAGCTGCAACATAGGCATCTCCTTATCGGTCATTACCATGGGACGCGTTCCTGTATGTCCGGGTACCGGGTAGTTTTTCCTTGGCCTCAGATTTTCAGGGTTTTTAATGGCACCAAAATGCTCCCTGATGCTCTTTTCCACCGCATCGGGATCAATATCTCCAACCATAACGAAGGCCATCAGGTCGGGCCGGTACCAGTCACGATAAAACTGCGTGATCCGCTCATGAGGGGCTCCTTCAATGATTTCCTTTTTTCCAAGAGGAATCCGCATTGCATATTGAGATCCCTCGAAGAGTGCAGGATATAATTTGTTGATAAACCGCAGGTTCACACCCTGGTTCATGCGCCATTCCTCAACAATAATGCCTCTTTCCTTGTCTATCTCAGTTCCGTTAAAAGTGATGTTATGAGCCCAGTCTTCCATAATCTGAAATCCCTTTTCAACTATATGTGCCGAGTCAGTTGGTAGGGTAAGCATATACAAAGTGTGGTTGAGTCCTGTTTCTGCATTGACTTCAGGTCCGAACTGAACGCCAACCGACTGCATATAATGAACCAGGTCATTTTTAGCAAAATTCTTGGTTCCGTTAAAAGCCATGTGTTCCACAAAGTGAGCCAGACCCTGCTGGTCGTCATCCTCAAGTACAGAACCGGCTTTCACAACCAACCGCATTTCAACTCGCTTCTCGGGTTTGCTATTTTTGCGGATATAATAGGTTAGTCCGTTTTCCAGTTTTCCTGTTTTCACCTGTTTATCAACAGGTATGGGAAGATCAAGTTTGTCCTGTGACCTGACAACCGGTATTGCAAAAAACAAAACAGCCAGTAACAGGGTGTACCGGCTGAAAAAGTGAATCAAACGTTTTTTCATTGTTAATGGGTATTTCATTGGGTTTATTGATGTGATATCTTCAATTGTATACAATTTTCAAACTGGAAAAATAGCAAAAATAGGCTGAACTGCTTTGACTTTTTTCAGGATTTTTCGATAGCTTACTCATATGAACGAATAAAGCCACTAAAATTAAGGAATGGCCGCTTCTTTACTTTCGAGGCATACGGAGATTTTACTGATGTCTTCTGCATTTTCTGAAATTACAAAGAGCCTGTCATTGGATTCAAGTTGGGTTGCGCCACCCGGGGTAATATACTTACCGTTGCGTTGAATAAATGAAATGACAGCAGTTTTTGGGATGCCCACATCAACGATCTTCTTGCCGATTGCTTTAGAATCAGCGGGTACTGTAATTTCTGTAAGGTGCGATTTGACGCTGTCGTTGCGTTCTATATCAATGACGTTGCGTTGCCGGGCTTTAACCGGCAGTGAAAGATGAAGCCATTTGGCAACCAGAGGCAGTGTGGTACCCTGAATGAGTACTGAGGTAAGTGAAACAAAGAAGACAATATTAAAAATTATATTGGCCTTATCAGCACCAGCCAATAGCGGGTAAGTTGCAAATACAATGGGAACGGCTCCCCGCAAACCAACCCATGAAATGAACCAACGGCTTCGATTTTGAATTTTGAAAAAATACAGACTGAGAAAAACGCTGACCGGACGGGCTACCAGAATAAGAAACGCCGAAATAGCAAGCCCTATACCTATAAAAGGGACCACATGACTCGGGAAAACAAGCAGGCCCAGGGTTAAAAAAAGCACAATCTGCATCAGCCAGGCAAAGCTGTCGAACGATTTGAGGATTTTCTTCTTGTGGATCAAATCCTGGTTTCCCAGGTAAATAGCGCAAAGATACACAGCCAGAAATCCGTTTCCACCAATGAAATCAGTTGCCGCAAAACTGAACATCATGATGGCAATAACCAGCACAATATAAAGCCCTTCAAAATCGAGATTGATGTTATTGATGATCCATTTTCCCAACCGGCCAAAGACGAAACCCAGCAACCCACCCAACAACAATTGTTTTATAAACAGGGGAATGATGGAAAGCAAACTTGCATCCTGGTTTACCACCAAACCGGTAAAGAGAATGGTCAGTACATAAGCCATGGGGTCGTTGCTGCCACTCTCAAGTTCAAGGGTGGCCCTTAAGTTGCCCTTCAAAGCCAGGTTTTTGGAACGTAATATGTTGAATACCGCTGCCGAGTCGGTTGATGACACAATGGACCCCAGCAACAGACCCTCATAGATGGTAAAATCGGTCACCGCCCAAACAAACACACCCAGGGTAATGGCAGTAATGAATACGCCCAGGGTGGAAAGTGTCACACCCTGCCAAACAATGGGCTTTACGGCTTCCCAATTGGTGTCAAAACCACCGGAGAACAAGATGAAGTTCAGGGCAATAACCCCAATAAACTGGGTAATTCGGGGGCTGTCGAAATAAATACCTCCAATACCTTCGGAACCTGCTAGCATGCCAATAGCCAAAAAGAAAATAAGAACAGGCACTCCCAGCCAGTAGGACGTTTTTCCGGCCAGCAGCGAAATAAAAAGTAGTATCGAACCAATCAGCAACGCGTTTTCAGCAGAAAAATTCATAGGGCATGATGCAAGTTCTTTTATACGGTGCTCAATTATTTAAAATGAGCCTGTCTGACTTAAGACAGGCTCATGATCTCGGCCTGAGTCAAAGGAAACCGGTGAACAGATATACCAGGGCACCGATCACCATGGAAGCCAGGGCAAAGGGAAGTAAAAACTCCCAAAAGCCCATTGGCCTGTTATTGTAATCATAATCAAAATCGCGTTCCATAGCATATTGAATTAGAGGTAAAGCAATAAAACTGTCCAGAAATTCAACCCGGCAAACAGCAGCCCATGCAACTGCCACCGGCCATGCTCATGGAAAAATCAAATCAGCAGCACACAGATAAATTGGAGCAATGATGCTCCTGTTATATATTTTTGGCAACAATAACCTTGTTGCTGTGCTGCCTTGAAAATGAGAGGTAAAACCGGTTTTCTCCAAGCCCTGTTGGGAGCATGCTTTTTAATTAACTGGTAATGAAACGGCTTAACCTTCAAATGCTTTGCCTGCACAACCGGATGAAAAGCCTTATGAATTTCTTTTGCCCATTCTTTGTTGGTGTTTTGAGCTAAAGCATGACTGATTGAAGCATGAAGAAGTGAATGCGCCAGAAATGCAACTGCAAAAGCGATTGCAATAACTGTTTTATATGTTCTTGCGCCTTTCATGATGATTTCATCCGGTTTTTACAAAGATAGTCAAATTTACCTTTAAATAAAAACAGATCAATTTATTACACTTTCACCCAACATGCTTTCCTTAGAGAATTATATGGCACATCCTACACGCTCACCCATTTTAACCAGGGTTTCAATTCCCCTTACTGAATTTTCCATCAGATCAGTATCAGGCTGAGCAACATCTTTTTTCAGCAATTGAATAATGGTGGACCCCCCGAATTCAAACCAGCCTTTTTCATCGCCGCGATTGAATGTGCTTGAATTCCGGTTATGAAGAACGATTCGCCCTACCATCATGGCTCCTACCTCAATGTGCACAACCTGCCTGAAATTATCAGTGTGCATTACTGTTAGCTCCCTGTAATTCTGTGCCAATAACGAATCTACCAAAGACAAGGCAATGGGATTCACAGAGTGCAGCACACCGGGAATTGTTTTAACGGGATCCTGCAAACCGGAGTCAATATAACAGAAGCGGTGATAATCCATAGGGGCCAGGCGGTAAACAAAACACCACCCGTCTGCATATTCCCTGGCCATATTGTCGTCCTGCAGCAATTCCGTCAGCGTATACCAGTATCCCTTAACAGGCACCTGGTACTTATGAGACAAATCAAAAACCAGCAGGCGTGCGTCTGCAGGTGCAACCAGTTGCGCAGGGTCGGGATCAATCTTGCGGGCTCCCGGTTTTAACCTGCGTATAAAAAAATCATTCAGACTTTTATAGGATTCCAGGGGTTGACTGAGTTCTTCCGTATCAATTTTATATTGTTCAATGAACTTGTGAATCATTGGCTTGCTAAAAAAGCTCTTCATCAGCCATCCATACAGAGCCGAAACAACAGACCTGTTCATCAGGCGGGTAATAATTTTACCTGTATAAGTGCTGTACAGAAATGACAAAGCACTGAGATTGCCCGATACCTCAGGCTCTTCAAGCTGGGTATCCCTGTAGAATATTTTGTACTCTTTCATGTAGGTGCCACTTTAACTGTGAGGCAAAAGTAATATAAAAAACCATACACCCCTCTGAATTCGCATTTCACAATCTTTTTAATCCCTTCAGCCTGTTTGCTCGTGAGAGAAAGAGGACCGTGTACAGTCTTCTTGTGAACCGGCAGTTGTAAGATCTTATTCAAACAGAATATCAAACAATTCCCGAGGATGGCTCAACAAAACCCTGGATCCATTGGCCTGCAACTCCTCTTTGCTCCTGAACCCCCACAGCACCCCAACGGCATACATACCGGCCCGGTTGGCCGTCATCATATCCACATCTGAATCACCCATATAAATTAGTTCGCGGGCAGGTATCTTCATCAACCCGGCAATGTCAAGCGCACCTGAGGGGTCAGGCTTCTTTGGCATATCCGCACGAGCGCCGGCCACTTTCAGGAAAGGAACATCACCCATCAGTGCCTTCACAATTCTTATTGTGAGGGGTTCGGCTTTATTCGAGAATACAGCAACCGGAACACCACGCTTAACAAGTTCATCAAGCATTTCCTGAATTCCCTCATACAAGTGTGTTTTAACAAGGCAATTCAGGGTGTAATCCGCAATCATTTCCCGATGACACGCTTCAACATTGTCAGGGTACCGCGCATCCACGGGCAGCGACTGCGCCACCAGGTTATCCAGTCCCCTCCCAACCAGCAATTTATAACCGCCGACCGGACGCTCAGGGTAATCATGAGCCCTCAATACCCGGTTCATCGACCCGGCAATATCTTCAAGCGTATCGGCCAGTGTGCCGTCGAGGTCAAAAAT
>CAYTNC010000072.1:0-5985 GCA_964438935.1 uncultured Bacteroidales bacterium | reverse complement strand
CGATTTGTCCCAGTCCGACAGGTCGAATATATGCCTGTGTGAAGCGCCAAAATCCGACTCAAACGATTTGCCTGTGGTATAGCCATAAGGGGCAACGGTATGAAAACTGCCCCCTGCCGGATAAGGTCCGCGTTTCAGTTTGAAGGTTTTATCAAGAATTGAAACAGTTGAAAGCGGATGATTCAGTACCAGCCTGTGCTGTTTCCCCCATTGCCATGTTCGCGGATTACTTCCAATTGTTGAATCCAGATCCGTAACGGCTTTTGAGAAAGCACAGAACACCGCATCATCCAAAACCTCTCTGCTGTCAGCAGTAGATACATCATCAAACCACCCGGAAACACCGGCCTCAATCAATCCATCGGTAGCGTTGCGCCAAATGCTGCCCAACCGGAGGTAACGTTCAAATAATGCCGGTCCCATTTCATCGGAATAAATACAACTGATCAGGTTCACATAAATCGATTCAAAAATCAACGGTGCAGCACCGTCAACATCCATCACATAATCCCAGCTTTTTAGCAACTCATAAGCTTCGCTTTCAGTTGCAGTTAAGTTGGTTTTACCCGATAAGGCTTTGATGAGAACGGGCATGTACTTTTCAGCCATTTTGGAATACCTGTCGAGCTGAATGGCTTTGAAATCCTCAACCGAAAGCCGCGATTTGGCATTAAGCAGCTCCGTTATTCTCAAATACCGGTTTGGTTGCGCATACCAGGTTCCAATATGTTGAGGATAACCAGCAGGCACAGTGCGGTTATTGGCCGAAGCCACATAGCCATTCACAGGATTGTACTGATAGGGCAATTCCTCAAACGGAACATAGCCTTTCCAGTCATACTCGTCGGTAGTGCCCGGCAAAACACCGAAAGAAATGTCGCGTTTGCGCACCGGTACCCCGGCAGCACAAAACAATCCGATATTACCTGTGCGGTCGGCATAAGCAATATTCTGACTTATGGAAGTAAAAGTCTTCAGCGCCTGCTTAAATTCGTTCCAGTTACTTGCCCGGTTGAGCAGGTACATGGTGCTGATCTCATTGCTTTCCTCATCGCCTACCCAGTGCATGGTGACTACCCGATCACCGAAGTTTTTGAAAGAAGAAACAACCGGACCGCGATGCGTGAACCGGAGTGTTTTTTCAATCTGTTTTCCTTCCTTGGTTTTGATGATTTCCCTCCGGATCTCAAAATTACGCCAGCTTCCGTTGAATTCATATTGCCCGGAATCTTCAGGATTGATCCTTTCTTCGTAAAAATCCACATTATCCACGTAGGTATTGGTCATTCCCCAGGCTATGCTGTCGTTATGCCCACAGATGACAAATGGCGTACCCGGTAAAACAAGGCCCGTCACATTCAGCTTTCCTTCAATCACCTGGTGCATCTGGTACCAGATACCCGGTATATTCAGCCCGAGATGCATATCGTTGGCCAGAATCGGGGAACCTGTTGTGCTTTTAGAAGGAGCTACCGCCCAGTTGTTGCTGGCATCCAGCACGTCAATCCCCAGGTCCTGCAGCATCGCCGTGTGCAGCATCATATCGGGCAGCAATGTTGAAGTGCCCTTCATTTCAGGTTTTCCGCCGTAAACTACAGGCTGTTTTCTCAGCATATCAGGAAGCAACTGTCTGTAACGAACAGAATCAACGGCCTTCTGAATGTCGGCCAGCAGCACTTCACTCCAGCCCGATTTGAGATCCCATCCCATGTACCCGATCATGTTCACCGTATGATAAGGTTCCCACAACTCGGGTTTATACCCGAGAACGGTAAATTCAAAAGGCAAACGGCGCTGATTGTTTTGAATATACTGATTCACGCCTTCTGAAAATGCTTCAAGTGCATCAATACAAGATGAATCAGAATTTTCCAGCAGCTTTTCCGACTTGTCCCTGAACCGGAGTGCGCGCAGGATCATGTCGTTCTCCATGTATTTTTCACCAAATATTTCCGAAAGTCTTCCTTCCGTAACATGCCGGAGCATGTCCATTTGCCAGAGCCTGTCCTGTGCCAGCAGGTAGCCAACAGCCATATACAAATCATGCTCATTTTGGGCATAAACGTGTGGAATGGCAAAACTGTCGCGGTAAACCTCCACAGGTGCATACAAGCCACTCAACCGGATGTCTTCGTTGTAGTCGGGAAGTGAACGATGCGTCAGATTCCTTAGGAAAAAAAGCCCAATAACACCAACGAGGATAAAAAACAACAGTAAACCAGCCAGAATTCGCCTGAATCTTTTCATGATTTGGAGTTTTATAAGTTTACGTCACTGACCCTGTTCAATCAACAGGAATAAAAGTAGTCATTTGTGCGTAAAATTATAAAATTCCCGATACGATCCCAGCGATTATTGGCTGGCCCTAAAACACCCTGCGCCATCCTGGACCCATCCTCAAACCATTACCAGGTTGCGAATGGCTTCCGTAAGTTTTTCGGGCAGATGCTGAGCTACCGGTACTGCTTTTTCATCTTTTCGCCTGCACCAGATCACCGTATTGAACCCATAGGCCAGTTTTCGTTTCTCATCATTGTTTACACTGAAATATTCAAAATGAAAACGCACCCCGTGTTCATAAATCCTGTCGATATAAAACCGGGTGAGGATATCTTCAAACGGCATGGCTTCCTGCAGGTGTTTCACACTGCTTTCAATGGATATGAATTCCCCGCTCCTGCCACTGCTAATGAATATCTCGGGGGCCAGCTGGTAAAGATATTGTTCCATTAAATTGGATTGCCAGTCGTAGTAATTGGAATAATACAGGTTGCCCACGGCATTTCCGTTGTGCATGCCCGTATCAAACACCCGTTCACTCAGCAAAATACTGGGTCTAATTTTAGACGGGTTCTCATATTTAAGCACCCCCAGGTCTTTCATACCCGGGTAATGACTGAGTTTCTCCTGACCTTTCAATGAGACCGACTTACCCTTGTACTTCTCCAAAAAATCCATGAAGTAGGCGGGTATGGGTGATTTCTTAACAATACCGCGTCCTTCAATTTTCACCCAGGTTGTTGACAGGTTGCAATTAGCCAGCCTGATCAGGGAACCGGTGCCCGGATCTTTCTTCAGGTACTCAAAGTTCAGATCAATGAATGAATTGTCAAAATCAGACTTATTCGTGATCCAAAGATTTCCCGTTATCTCATTAAGCGTATCTGCCTCATTGAATATCTGAATATCCGATTCATTGGTAACCATGCCGTACAGGCCCGATCCCAGGTCGCTCAGAAGCTGCTGACTTATCGGGGCAAGAACCAGTTCGCGGAGCGTGCCCATCCATCCCGGGTAGTTGGTGAAATGTGTTTTCCCGAAAAAGCGCTTGCAATCCTTAAACGTAGTATAAAAGCCATAACAGAATTTCCCTAGTTTCTCATCGTAAACAAGAGATTTACCGGATTCTTCGGTTTCAGCCGGATCTGCAACAGTAGTTACGGATCTCAGTTCAATCAGGTTTGCAATGATGGCCGTATTGTTGGGAAGAGCATGAACCGGGAAGGTCAGTACCATACAATCAGGTTGCTCATTGGTTCTCACCCTGAAAACTACGCCGCGATCCAGCACTTTTTCAATACTGATGTTTACCGGGATCACGCCGAGCGATTTGATCATGGCCTCTTTCAGACACCATAGGCGTGTGGCGCTGACATTGATATCTTTATCCGTTCGCTGCAGTTGCTCCAGCAAACTGCCATATCTTCCTTCCAGTAATTCATTCCACTCACGTACCGGTCTGCTTTCCACAAATTCAATATCGCAACCCTGTTCATGTTCACCTGTTGTCATCAGCAGAACCGACCGGCTGTGCGAAATCGAAATTTTAAGGTCACTGTTGCCA
This sequence comes from uncultured Bacteroidales bacterium, assembly GCA_964438935.1. GTDB lineage: Bacteria > Bacteroidota > Bacteroidia > Bacteroidales > UBA10428 > UBA5072. The sequence continues at coordinate 2,141 of CAYTNC010000072.1, read as the reverse complement.
ATGGCAGGTTTACCGTTTGCCGACCGTTGAATCTGATGGTCTTTACCATCCTGGCTTACATTCATTTCAGCCAGCAATTCCCGGAGCAGGTTGTCTTCAAGAAGATGCCGCTCTGAGGCATCCATCCGGTTGAACTCACCGTCATGTTTGAAAAGGCCGTAATGAACCTTTTTGCCCATCAGGTTCCGGTACTTGCCCAATTCGTGATCCAAAGCTTCCCGGTAAACAATTTCCAGGACTGCAATTCTTTCAGGCTCCGGATAATCAGGCGTAGGTTCAAGGGCCTTTACCGTATAGCCTTCAATGCGTTCTGCCAAATAGCCGTCACTGACAAACTCAACATTGCAGATTCCTTCGGTTTCGCTTAGTTCATGCAGGTCACTTTTGATGGTACCCCCGTTGAACTGTCTGCCAACATCATAAATCTCCCAACGTTTGATTCCTACCGGCAGGTACTTCTTACCCGTGAGGAAGAGTTGTACAGATTGCAGCAGGATATCCCTGAACAAGGGGCTCCCTAAGAGTAAAGGTGAACGGCAGGTTTCCGAAAAGCATACCTCAGCCGGATCCTTCTGAACCGCACCGGCAGTGAATGTGACACTTTCCTTATTCAGGTCGTAAACCTTGCTGATGTTCCTGAACCTGGGGCCCTGGAACAACAACCAGGTGTACAAATCACTTTCGGGACTTATTTTCAGTGGCACTTCAGGCAGGTCAATGGTTCTTTGGATTGCTTCAGACTTTGTTCCGATAATGATCTCAGCAGAGAAACTGTTAAAACCGGTTTCGGCATATTCCGTGCTGATTCCGGTAAATATCCGAACCGGCTCGCCCGTGTTAACGGATCCCTCCATTACACGTGCGGTGATTTCAACTTCCATATCCCCTGTTTCAGGCACCACAATCGGCCTGATCAGCGAAACATTTTCAAAAACCAGGTGATTAACCTTCCCTGCTCCGGCCAGCATGCATGCTGCCTGCGCCATGGCTTCCAGTCCGAATACCGTGGGAAACAGCAACGACCCGTTGTAATTGTGATCGTCAATATAAAGATCATCTTTACGGTTCAGTTTCACCCTGACTTTTAATTCCCTTCCCGGCTCCATATGCCGGATATCGGCGATGTACCTTCTTGCTTCGGGTAATTCAGGCTGAAGCAGATACCAGGTATCAAGGCCTCCCATTCGTGATGAAATAACTACCTGCTGATCGCTGTTTTCATGTTCAAACCAATGCAGGAATTGTTCTACGCCCAGGGAGGGCGCAATAGAACCAATACCCATACCGGCCAGTACTTTATTGCTGCCCATCCGGGCTCCCATTCCAACTTCATCCCACACACTGTAGGCAAGCGTTCTGGTCCGGCATTTGTTGCTTTGGCCAAACCTTCTCAGCAATAAATCAAGGGCCTCATTTGAAAAAGCATACCAGCTGTTGCCCGGCATGCCGGTAACTCCAATGATGGAGGTGAGTGCAACAACATATTTGAGCCGGTTGTCCCCAAGCGCATTCAATAAATTTATGGCTCCTGCCAGTTTGGGAGCTATCTCATCCATGGCATCACCGGCAGTCACATTTTCAGCCCTGCGCGGAACATTCCTTCCTGCTCCGTGGATTATGGCAGTGACATGACCCAGGCTCTTCTGAATGTTGGCAATGGTTTCCTGAACCTGTCCCTCTTTACCGATATCGCAGACAAAATACTGAGCTGTAAGATCAGCACTTCCATACCTGGATAAAGTAGTTCTCACCTCTTCATTTTCAGGAGAACTGCCAATCAGTGCAATCTTACATTTGTATTTCTGTGCAAACGAAAAAACACATTCAGCTGTTATCCCCTTTGCTCCTCCGGTAGCCACAACCACATCCGTTTCATCAATAAAACCGGGTTCTTCTTTCAGCGTTTTGCCGGTGACAGCGGGCTCATATTGCATGCGGCGCCTTACCTGATCCGCATCATATCCTGCAGCCATGAATGATTCATTGGTGGTAAATTCGTTCATGAAGATATCCGGTATCAGATCCGCCGGAAGTTTCCGGCTCACTTCAACAACCCGTATCCTCATATCGGGCCTTTCATGATGCAGGCTGGCAGCAAAACCAACAGCACTATATACCGCTTTTGATGCTGCAGGCATCAG
>CAYTNC010000071.1:0-11362 GCA_964438935.1 uncultured Bacteroidales bacterium | reverse complement strand
CCGTTGGAGGAGATCCCTGCACCGGAAATCCAATCCCTCCATCGCTTCGCGCTGGCGGGCTTTTTCATTTAAACCGGGCCTCAAACAAGTTTGGGCCCGGTTTAAATGAAAAATCCCGGGCTTTCGCCAGGGATTGAATTTCCGGTGCGGAGAGAGGGGGATTCGAACCCCCGGTACCAGTTACCCAGTACGACAGTTTAGCAAACTGTTGGTTTCAGCCACTCACCCATCTCTCCCGGTGCCGAAATTTCCTTTTTTAAGGTTTCACAAAAGTATAAAATATGATCGCAATCACAAAAGTTTACAAAAAAATGTTTGCCATCCTGATTTTGGATGTTTGCCCAAAGTTTTGCTAATTTGTAGTGCAATTATTTTCCTGGAAGTTAATAACCAATTACATCAATATGAAAACCCTGAACTTATTAATTTGCATGCTGTTTCTTGTAAGCCTTTCATCAAACGCACAATTGATTGACGTAAAAAAGGCAATCAAAAATAAATCAGTTGACCGCGCAAATCAACGTACCGAAGATGGTATTGATAAGAGTCTCGATGCTGCCGAAGATGGTGTAAAAAGCCTGTTTAAAAAGGATGACAGCAAAGAATCTGAGGAAGAAGAATCTTCTGAAAACAATAATGAAGAAGCTGAATCAGGCGATGATGAAGAAGCCGGACAAACAAAAACGACTCAAAAACCTGTCCAGTCAAAGCTTGAATCCTATACCAAATATGATTTTGTACCCGGTGACCAGGTTTTGTTATTTGAAGACTTTTCACAGGATGCCATCGGCGACTTCCCGGCATTGTGGACTACCAATGGATCGGGTGAAATCCGCACACTGAACAACTATCCCGGAAATTGGCTTTATATGAACTCCAGAGACAACGTGTATTCTCTGATGCGCGACCTGACACTGCCCGATAATTTTATCCTGGAATTCGACCTGGTGCCTGTACCTGAAGAAGAAGACGGCAGACACAGCGGGTTCTACATGTCGTTGTATCAGGGAACTGGTGAATATCTTGATGATGGCCTGTTCCCGGGAACTGGCGGCGCTCATATTACTGTAACAACTGACAAGTGGGGCGTTCAGGGTTACTCCGATGATGCACAACAAATGCTCAACGGCGACACCGATATTGCCCCGGTAAAGCTTAACCAATCAAATCATGTTATTATCTGGGTACAAAAACGCCGGCTTCGCATTTATCATAGCGGGCAAAAGGCCCTTGATTTGCCTACCGTATTGTATCAACAGGTAAAATTCAACCGGCTCCGTTTTTCATTATGGGGTCATAGTGGTTTTCACTATATTACCAATTTGCGCATAACCTCTGCAGCACCCGACATGCGGAGCAAATTGCTGACTGAAGGAAAACTGGTGAGCTACGGTATCTATTTCGATATTAACAAGGATGTTGTGAAGCCTGAATCAAACGGCACACTGAAAGGAATTGCCCAGGTACTTACCGAAAACCCTGATGTGAAAATTAAAATTGTAGGTCACACGGATTCCGACGGTGCGGATGCTGTCAATCTCGATCTTTCCAAACGCCGCGCTGCTTCTGTTAAAAATGAATTGGTCAAAACTTTTGGCATTGATGCCGGCCGGATTGAGACCGACGGAAAAGGAGAAACAGTTCCCGTTGCTGCCAATGATACTCCGGCAAACAAAGCACTGAACCGCCGGGTTGAATTTATTAAATTGTAGAATCTGTTTCTGCTGTGACAGCTTACTGTAATTTTCATCCGGCCGGGTTTTCCGGCCGGATTTCTTTTTTTATGCAATCAACGTTGCCGAAAAATCCCCGAAAATTACACTAACGGACTGATATCGTTGATGAAAGAAAAGGACTTGGAGCAGTTTTGCCGTATAATTACGGAAGAAAAAAAACGTTATGCTTTTAAAAGGAAAACTCCTGTATTCTTTTGCCGGCCTGGTTATGCTGTTTTCACTAACTTCATGCGAGAAGGATAAGGATGAAGACAATGATGTTGAAACACGCAAGTGGATACATGATAATATGAGTTTGGTTTATTATTGGCGCGAACAAATTCCAGACAGGGCAAATGCCGCAGCCGGTGACCCCAAAAAGTACTTCAGCAGCTTATTAAGTGAACAGGACAAGTGGTCATACATCACCGATGATTATTCAACTGTTAATAAAAAATCAACCAGCGAACCTGCTGCCACCATGGGTTTCAAGCCATCATTTTACCTGCTCGAAACCAACAAAGTAATCATGGCAGTAAGCTTTGTTTACCCGGGTTCGGCCGCGGATGAAGCTGGATTGAAGCGTGGCGACATCATTCTTTCAGTAGATAACAAGATAATGAATACTTCTAATTATTACGAGGTATTTTCAGGAAGCAAGTATTCCGTTCAACTGGGAAAGCTTAGGGGAAATACATTGTATCCTACCGGTGTATCCCTTGATCTGTCAGCAAAAATCATATCCGGAGATCCTGCAATTTACCACAGCATCATCAACGTTAACGGTCAGAAATTGGGTTACCTGGTGTATGTAGAATTTTTATCAGGTGACGAAGATGAATTTCGCGATAACCTGGATGCCATTTTCACTGAGTTTAATGCGGCCGGGATTTCTGATCTGATCGTTGATCTGCGATACAATCCCGGAGGCAAAGGAGAAGAAGCAGTGCATCTGGCTTCTGCAATTGCTCCTTATTCGGCTGTTCAGGAAAAAGAATCACTCGTGAAACTTGAATACAATGGCCAGCTGAGCATCCTGCTGAGTACAAGGGATATGGAGGAGCGCTTTGAATACAAGTTCACCGGAGATGTTGTGAATTTAGATTTGGACCGTGTTTTCTTTCTTACTACTCCGGAGACTGCGTCAGCAAGTGAATTGGTAATAACCGGACTGGAACCTTATATGGACGTCATTCAGATTGGAGATACCACTGCAGGCAAATGTTACGGTTCCTGGACTATTCCGGATGAAAATGAAGAATGGGCCATTGTCCCCATTGTGTTGAAATACTCCAATTTAGCCGGATTTACCGATTTTACAGATGGACTGGTTCCCGATTATTATATTAAAGATAATATTCTTGAGGCCAGACCTTTTGGCGATATCACTGACCCCATACTGGGAAAAGCGGTTGAACTGGCATCCGGAATGGTAATTGAAACTCAGCAGGCCGCAGTTTTAAAAAGCACCCAGAGTTTCACCTCAATCATTCCATACCAGATGGAACTTAAAAAGAGATTGGTATTTGAAGGGATAGGAAGTCTCCAAAGGAATTAAGCACTTCTGAAAAGCCATTTAAAAAGGAACCTCATCAGCATAGTCGGCCCCGGTGCCACTGCTTTTGCTGAACCCGTCGCCGATAATATTCTTGTTCATCTTTGAACCTTTCATAACTGCAACAGGTTGCATTTCCACCTCTGCAAGTGGCGCAAGGTAGTCTTCCTCAAGTTCCGTGAACTTGGCGAAATCATCTTTGAATTTTAGCAGAACATCTCCGATGGGACCGTTACGGTGCTTAGCAAGAATAATTTCAGCCAGCCCGCGCAGCGAATTACCGTTTTCGTCTTCCATCAGACCATATTTCTCAGGGCGGTGAATGAACATCACCATGTCGGCATCCTGTTCAATGGCTCCCGATTCACGAAGGTCAGACAACTGCGGACGTTTGTTCCCTGATCGGATTTCAACTGACCGGTTAAGCTGTGATAGGGCAATTACAGGTATATTCAACTCCTTGGCAATTCCTTTCAGTGATCGTGAAATGGTACTCACTTCCTGTTCGCGGTTTCCCCTCGTGTCAGGCGTTCCGGTCATCAGCTGCAGGTAGTCGATGATCAGGATATCCACGTTATGCTGCCGTTTCAGCCTTCGGGCTTTGGCCCTTAGCTCAAAAACCGAAATGGCAGGAGTATCGTCAATAAATATAGCTGCCTCATTTAGTTTCTTAATTTTATAGTCGAGTTGTTCCCACTCAAAGTCGGCCAGCTTGCCATTCCGGATCCGGTTTGAAGGCAGCTCGGTTTCGGCAACAATGAGCCTGTTCACCAGCTGCAATGACGCCATTTCAAGTGAGAAAATGGCCACCGTTTTTTTATGCTCAACAGCCATGTTGCGTGCCATGGAAAGCACGAAAGCCGTTTTACCCATTGAGGGACGGGCTGCAATAATCACCAGGTCGGAGTTCTGCCAGCCGTTGGTCATCCGGTCGAGCTTGGTAAACCCCGAAGGAATTCCAATGAGACTATCGGCACGCTTGCTGGCTTCTTCAATCTGAAAGATGGCTTCCTTGATAAGTACGCTTACCTTTTGCGATTCCTTCTTGATATTTCCCTGTGCAATATTGAACAGTTCAGCTTCCGAGAAATCCAGGAGGTCATCAACGTCAGTACTCTCGTCGAATGCTTTCGACTGGATTTCCGAAGAAATCCTGATCAGTTCGCGCTGAATGTGCTTCTGTGCAACAATGCGGGCATGAAATTCAACGTGTGCAGCAGATGCAACCCGCGAAGTGAGCTGCGTGATGTAAACCGGACCACCCACTTCATCAATCTGCTTTTTCTTCCTCAGCTCTTCGGTAACTGTAAGCAAATCAACCGCTTTGTTGTTCGATGACAGATCAACGATGGCCTGGTATATCTTCTGATTTTCTTCCTTGTAAAAGCTCTCCGGCTTGATGATATCAATGACCTGGAGTATGGCATCTTTTTCAAGCATGATGGCGCCCAACACGGCTTCTTCCAGTTCTACAGCCTGAGGTGGAACCTTGCCGAGTTCAATACCAACAGGGATAACCGAAGATGATTTGTAAGCAGGTCTCTTTTGTGCCATTGCTATTTCCAGATAAAATTCAATTTTTCAAAACCAAATGGGCTGTCAAAATTAGATATTGAAAAAATGAATAGGCAACTTACCGCGATTTGTTTTTAAACAGGTTACAAACCGGCGAACAAATTTTTGTTGATAAATAATATGGAGTATCAGCTGTTATCGAATAACAAATTCTGATTGGATTAACCCAGTCTGAATGTACCACTTTGTTTAATATTTTTTTGATATGGTATGTCCTGATTGAAGGTGGCTTTGATATCAATGTTGTCAACAATCTAATTATCAGATAGCTTATTTCACAATTAACGACTTCTGTTGATTTGATCTATCGCTTCGAAGATTGTCAGGAAACATTTTTGGTAAGCAATAGCATTATGAAACCAATACTGCCTGAAGACAAATTAAAGACATCAAAACTGGTTGAGATATATTTTGTATATATTTAAAAGTGAATGGTTTTTTGGCTATTTTTAAGAATAAATATTACTATTGTCCGGCAAAAATTTATATCGTCCCATACGGGACTTAACTTTAAATATTAATCCTTTGTCTACCAATATGATGTCCCTACGGGACGGTTCCGTTAGGAACCAAATATGGGTAGAAAAGAAAAGCCACCTCTCAACGCATAGAGTCCCGTAGGGACGCAATACATATTGGCCTATATAATTTGAAAAATTTTACCCGGACAACAATGAATAAATATTAAGAATTCACTGCTTTTAATTATGACATACATTTTCAGCCTTTCATGGCGTGTTCTCAAGAGGTTCTACCTGCTTTTCCTATTCGCAACCCAGACATTTCAAATCTTTTCGCAAGAATACCGGTTTGATCATATTACTACAGAACAAGGGCTGTCTCAGGCTACCGTTAATTGTCTTTTTAAGGACAGCAAAGGCTTTATATGGATTGGCACTAACGACGGATTGAATTGTTACGATGCCTATTCCTTCAGAATATTTAAAAACAATCCCGATGATCCCAACTCATTAAGCGGTAATAACATTACATCCATAGCTGAGGATATCAATTCCAATTTATGGATTGCAACCCGCAACAACGGATTGAATTTTTATGAGCGAGGGCAAGGCAAGTTTACCAGGTTCGTCAACAAAAACGGGGATACCACTTCTCTACCCTCAGATAACTTAAAAAAGGTTCTTGTAGCCTACAACGGAAATGTGCTTATTGGCACACTGGGTGCAGGTTTAACTGTATATGTTCCAGCGCAGGGAGAATTCGTAACCTACAGCCATACCGAAGAAAATCCATCCGGACTTAGTAATAATCAGGTTTACAGTATTGTTGAAGAAGGTAACGGCAAGTATTGGATTGGAACAAATGCCGGTTCGGTTGATTTGTTCGACATGAATACCGGATTATTCAGGAAATATATATACAAGAGTGATTTTCGGAATGTCATCTCGGATATTGGTGTATCCCTGCTCAAGGATAGTACGGGAATTTTATGGATTGGCACCAATAAGAATGGTATTTACAAGCTACACACCGGAACTGGACAAATAAATCCAATTGAAGGCAAAGGCTTGCAGGATAATATTTATACTTCTTTTGCCATATATGGTGATCAGGTTTATGCCGGAACTGACGGTAATGGCATCTATATTATAGATGAGCAGCATAATACAGTCAAGAATCTTTTGAATGACCCGGGCAACCCTTATAGTTTAAGCAATAATGCAGTTTATTCACTTCTCAATGATGCAGCAGGCTCTTTATGGTCTGGAAACTATCAGGGAGGCATAAATTTGTACAATCCTTCCAAGTACAAATTCAAATTCTATACACAGCAGATAGGAAAGCCAAACACACTTAGCAATAAATCAGTTTTGGCTATTTTTCAGGACAGAAAAGGAAGCATTTGGATCGGTACAGATGGCGGAGGATTGAATTTGTTCCACCCTGAGAAAAACTCATTTGATCATTTCCTTTCAAGTCATGCAGGGAATGGCTCTATCAGCGGCAATGTTGTGAAATCGATCTTCGAGGATCATTTGGGGAATTTATGGATTGGTACTTATTCCAATGGCTTAAACCTGATGGATGCAAAGAGTCACCGCTTCAGTCATTATACAACAAGGAAGGGAGATCCTAATAGTCTGTCCATGAATAATGTATGGGCTATCTACGAGGATTCAAAAAATAACCTCTGGATTGGTCTCATGGGTGGAGGACTTGAACTCATGGACCGTAATAAAGGAACTTTCAGGCATTACACCCATTCCAATGATAATTCGAAGAGCATTAGCAGCGACAATATTAAAGTAATCTTTGAAGACAATTACAATAACTTATGGATTGGCACCGACGGTGGTGGGTTGAATTTATTCGATCCGGCTTCTGGCACTTTTATGCAATTTGTCAATATACTTAAAGATAAAACCAGCATTCCGGGAAATGATGTCAGGGCTTTATTCCAGGATCATGACAGCGTTCTGTGGGTTGGCACAGCCAATGGGATAGCTTCATTTGACTATAAAACAAAGAAATTCAGCCTGCCGGAATTCAACACCTTGCTTCCAAGCATGATTATCAATGGCATACTTCAGGACAAAGGCAATAATCTCTGGATATCTACCAACAAAGGGCTGACTTGTTACTCTCCCATAACTGGTAAAATAAGGAATTATGGTATCAGTGACGGTCTTCAGGGGAATGATTTCAATTACACATCTCAGTTTAAAAGCCCTTTCACAGGTGAGATGTTTTTTGGAGGGATTAATGGTTTCAATGTTTTTAACCCTGATGAATTGACTGATAACAAGTACCCCACCACTGTGGTATTTACCAGATTGTTTGTGTCAGGTAAGGAAGTCTGTCCGGATGATACTGTAAACAACAGAGTGATCCTTGCTGCCATGCTGCCTGAGACCAGAAAGCTTAGACTCACCCGTAGGGAAAGGCTTTTTGAGATAGAATTTGCAGCTCTGGCTTATACAGCTCCTGAAAAAATACGGTATGAGTATAAGCTCGAAGGTGTTGATAAAGATTGGATCAGGACATCAGCAAATAAAAGGCTGGCTACCTATATGAACCTTGACCCCGGGAAGTACCTTCTTAGAGTAAGAGCAACCAACAGCGACGGTTACTGGTCTGATAACGAAGCCATAATGGAAATCGTGATGATTGCCCCATGGTGGAAAACCTGGATATTCAGGATAGTTGTTCTGCTTGTCCTTGCAGGAGGACTATTAGCTGCCTACAGGGTTAGAATGAAATCGATTGAATACCAGAAAAGAACGCTTGAGGAAGCCGTGGAAAACCGTACCAGTGATTTGAAACAGGTAATTACGCTGATCCGTGAGAAATGTGAGAGACTTTTCCAGACGGGAAGTAATTTAAATGAAAAGGCAACCTTTTTATACGAAGGCGTAAAAAATCAGAGCTATATGGCCCGGCAAATAGAAACAACCTTACAGGAGGTTACCGAACATTCGCGAAAAAACTCTACTAATGCCGAACATGCAGATGACCTATCAAACAAAACGCTGGATCAGCTTGATGGTATAAAACAAGCCGCAGAAAAAAATATTGGTGAGATTAATATCATATGTGATAGAATAAAAGTGTTGGATGATATCTTCAGGCAAACCAATTTGTTATCGCTCAATGCGTCAATTGAAGCAGCCAGAGCAGGCGATCAGGGCAGGGGATTTGCAGTAGTTGCCGGTGAAGTCAGGAAGCTTGCCGAGCGCAGCAAATCAGCATCATATGAGATCACTACATCGGCTATGAATGGCTCCGAAGTATCCCAGTCCACCTCAAAAATCATCCTTGGTTTTACCAGAGATGTTCAAAATACCATTGATATCATTAGAGAAATTTCGCATGCCAGCATTGAACAGCAGGATTTTATTGAACAAATCAATTTGAAGCTTACCGATCTTTTAGAAAACATCAACTACCACAATCAGGTAGCCAGTGATATTTCTGAGGTGGCAAGCGAAATTGATGCTTTAGCGAAAAGCTTGAACTCACAAGTTGCCGAAATTCAATTTTAACTGAGTTTGTTACTTGTTTTTCCGAGTGACTTTAGGCAATTATGCCATAACCTTACACAAATTACACATCACGCCGTTTTCCGGTACCGGTTGATGGCCAGCCAGGTAAAGGCTACGGCAAGTAATCCCAACGCATAAATGTCGCGGTTTATGTCGTGCCACCCCGATCCTTTGAGCATGACCATGCGATTGATGCGCATGATGTAGGCTACCGGGTTGATCATGTCGGCTTTCTGTGCCCACAGCGGCATGCTTTCAATGGGCGTGAAAATGCCGCTCATCAGTATAAAGGTGATCATGAAAAAGAAGGCAATGAACATGAATTGCTGCTGAGTTGCCGAAAATGTGGAAAGAAACAACGCCAGACCCAACACGCCAATCAGGAAAATAACTGAAGCCAGGAATAATAAGACAACACTGCCCTCAAAGGGTATGCTGAACAGCAGTTTGCCGATTATTACTCCCAATGCCAGGTCAAACAGCCCGATGAGCAGAAAGGGCGCCATTTTGGCCGCAATAAACTGGTATTTTCTAACCGGGGTAACGTTAATCTGCTCAATGGTGCCGCTTTCCTTTTCCTTTACCAGGTTCAGACCGGCCAAAATAAAGCCGATGGCCAGCACCAGTATGCCCAGAATGCCCGGAAGCATATAAAACTTGTAATTGAGCATTTCGTTGTACCAGTAACGATGGGTAACCTGCACCTGGGGCATTGCATTCGCGGTTTGCCCGCCAGCCATAGAGGCCATAACGTTCATATTATAATCGCGAATAACCCCGTTCAGGTAGGCCCACGCCAATTGGGCACTGGTGGCATTGATGGCATTCACGGAAACCATAAGTTCACCGGTATTTCCTGTGTTGATGGATCTGCCAAAATTTGCAGGAATTTCCAATATCAGGTCGGATTTGTCCCTGTGCAAGTGGTTGATTGCTTCGCTTTTCGAGAAGGTGGCCATTTTTGTCCTGAAGAATGTGGATCCTTCCAGCTTGCTGATCAGCTCCCTCGATTCGCTGGTAAGGTCGCGATCGACAATGCACAGATCAATGTTCCTGATCTCAAATGTCACTGCAGGCACAAGAATTATCATTTGAATGATGGGAATGCCAAAGATGGCCCTCCCAATAAATTTATCCCTGAAAATCTGCAGGAATTCTTTCCGGATCAGGTAGAGAATGGTTCTCATGGGTTTTTACTTAACAGATTTGAAACAGCTATTTTGTTTTATTATACAAGCCGAATTTTAAAGTTCTTTACAGCAAGGCCAATAAATATTAAAGTAAACACGATCAGAATCAGCGTTTCTTTCCATACAAACAGGAACCCGGTTCCTTTGATCATGATGTTTTTGAGGATCACAATGAAGTACCTGGGCGGCAATGCAGCACTGATCCAATTATACACACCGGGCATGTTTTCAATTGGGAAAATAAACCCCGAAAGCAGCACCGTTGGAAGTAACAGTCCCACCAGTGAAATAAAAATTGCCTGCTGCATATTTTTTGAAACGGTAGAAATCAGTATCCCCAACGAAAGGCTCATGAGTATGTACAGCATGGTTTCGGCAAGCAGTAGAACCAGACTGCCTTTGACCTTGAGATCAAAAACCAGCCAGGAGAGCAGCAAAATAATGATCACATCAACAACCGACAGCAGAAAGTAGGGGAGTACCTTACCCAGTATAATCTGAAGGGGTTTAAGCGGTGATACCAGCAATACTTCCATGGTGCCAAATTCCTTTTCCCGGGTGATGGTAATGGAAGTCATCAGCGCGCAAATCAGGATCATCACCATGGTAATCAGGCCGGGCACAAACATGTACTGAGCTTTGAGCGAGGGATTGTAGAACATCCTTACTTCAGGCTGTACCAACAGTTGCGTTGTTACAGGTGACTTCATGAGTTTCCTGTTCACATCGCTGGCAATTGCTGTAATGTAATTGGTGGTAAGAGTAGCCATATTGGGTTCCGATCCATCGGCAATGATGTTGATGGTGGCCTTACCTTCACTGATCAGCTTGTGTTCGAAATCTTCTTCGAAAATCACAACTGCCTTGGTTTTATTGCCTTTGAGTATGTTGTCAATATCCTGATAGCTGGCCGGTTCTTCTCCTCTTTTGAAAAAGCCGGATGACATTATTTTGTCTGTAATTTGCTGCGTTGTGGCATCCCTGGAAAGATCCAGAAAAGATATCCGTGCATTTTTCAGTTCGGTGCTTACCACAAATCCGAAAAGAAGGATCATCATGCCGGGAATGCCGAACAGGATTACCAGCGTACGCACGTCCCTGAATATATGGAGGAACTCTTTCTTTACAAATCCGATAAAGCGTTTCATAAAATATCAAAGTTGTTATTCCTTATTACTTAAAAATGCACGAAATATCATCCCCCAGCCCATAGCCCTCAGGCTAATTATTTGATCAATTGCTTACGCCCCTGCCTGCCGGCAGGCAGGCTTACAGGGCTTATGTTTGAGAGCTTACATAAGACCCAGGGCGATGCCCTGGGCT
>CAYTNC010000070.1:0-11523 GCA_964438935.1 uncultured Bacteroidales bacterium | reverse complement strand
TGATGGTACCGGTAATCAGGGATACGCAAGCATTGAACCTGGCTGAAATTGAATCGTCACTTGCCGAACTGGCGGATAAAGCCAGAAGATCAAAACTGTCATTGGAAGAAATGACCGGGGGTACTTTTACCATTACCAACGGAGGTGTTTTTGGATCCATGTTGTCAACACCTATTCTTAACCCACCGCAATCAGCCATTCTGGGGATGCATAACATATTGGAACGGCCTGTAGCCGTAAACGGAAAAATTGAGATCAGACCCATCATGTATGTTGCTCTTTCCTATGACCATAGGGTAATTGACGGTAAGGATTCTGTGGGCTTTCTGGTTAAGGTCAAAGAATTTCTTGAATCTCCGGCAGGAATGGGATCTGATGCATCAGATCCGTTCCAGGTTTTGCTTGGACTCTGAAAAATGGGAACATGAGTACCCTGTGGAGTTATGACATAAACTGGATCAATTCTATAGAAAATTATTAGCTTTACTGCATATGAAAAATATGTTACAGCAGTACACCCATCGCAGGCTCAATATACTAACAGGCGAATGGGTTTTGGTTGCCCCGCATCGTACCAAAAGGCCCTGGCAGGGACACGAAGAAGAAAAACAACCGAAAAAATCAATTGAACACGACCCCTCGTGTTACCTTTGCCCCCGGAATACCCGGGCCAATGGCACAGTCAACCCCGATTACAAGTCGACCTACATTTTTGTAAATGATTTCAGCTCCCTTGTTGATGTAATTCCCGATTTTGAAACCGACGAATCCGGTCTTCTGGTGGGGCGATCAGAAAGGGGAATATGCAAGGTTGTTTGTTTTTCGCCCCGTCATGACCTCACCCTTGCTGAAATGAGTAATGATGAACTTATGGTGGTGGTTAAAGCGTGGATGGACGAATACAGAAGCCTGGGATCATTACCCTTTATCAACCATGTTCAGATATTTGAAAACAAGGGAGAAATAATGGGCTGCAGCAATCCCCATCCGCATGGACAAATCTGGGCACAGGAAACAATACCCGTAGAACCTGCAAAGGAACTGGATCAACAGCAAAAATACTTCGCACAACACAATTCGGTGTTATTACTCGATTACCTTCAGCTTGAGCTGAAAAAGAAAGAAAGGATCATTTACGAAAATGAAGGATTTGTTGTACTTGTTCCTTTCTGGGCAGTATGGCCGTATGAAGTAATGATACTTCCCAAAAGGCATATCCAGCATGTGCTGCAATTCACTGACTCAGAAATATCCTGGTTTGCAGATGCACTGAGTATGACCACTGTGAAATTCGACAATCTTTTCAACACCTCATTTCCATACTCAGCAGGGATACACCAGGCTCCAACCGATGGTAAGGTTCATGAAGCTTGTCAGTTGCACATGCACTTCTACCCTCCTTTACTCAGGTCGGCAACAGTGAAAAAATTTATGGTTGGATATGAATTGCTGGCCAATCCGCAGCGTGATATAACGGCTGAAACAAGCGCTTCCATATTAAGGGATCTGCCATCGCTTCATTACAGCAGGAAGTGATTTTTACAGGAAGTTTTTGGTGACAAATTCCTGAAACTTTTCCTTGTATTGATCACTGATCGGAATGTAAATTTTTCCAAACACAATCCTGCTTCTTTCAATGGTATCAATTTTAGACAAGTTAACGATAAAGGACCTGTGAACCCTCATGAACGTTCCGGCAGGTAGTTTTGCTTCAAGCTGTTTGAGTGATGTAAGCGAAAGTATGGGCTTGGGATCATTTTTCAAAAACACCTTCACATAATCCTTTAATCCTTCGATATAAAGAATATCATTGAAATTAATCCTTCGGATCTTGTATTCCGATTTGAGGAACAGGAATTCATTATTTGCCTCAATTTGCGTGGTTTCACCTTTCTTTTCAAGCCGGATCAGCCTGAGCGCCTTCTGCACGGAATTAAAAAACTCTTCATAGCTGAATGGTTTCAGCAGGTAATCTACCACGTCGAGCTTGAACCCTTCCAGGGCGTATTTTTCAAAAGCAGTGGTAAAGACTACCTTGGGACCCTTTTTGATGCTGCGGGTAAATTCAATACCATTCAGATCGGGCATCTGAATATCAACAAATATGAGATCTATTGTGTTGTCTGCCATGAAGTCCACAGCATCCAAAGGATTGTCGAACTTCCCCACCAGATCCAGCCCGGGTGTCTTCTCAATGTATCCGGCCATCAGTTGCAGGGCCAGAGGTTCATCATCAATGGCAATTGTATTGATCATGTGATCAGGTTTTAGTCAGCCAGATTTTCACGAGCACATGAAAGGATGATTCCGTTTGATTGATTGAAAATTCATGTAAATCAGGAAAGAGCAGGTTAAGCCTTTTTTTGAGGTTTTCCAGTCCTATACCTGAATTGGAATCACGATTCTCATCACTGTTCTTAACTATGCTGTTTATACAACTGAAATTAATCATTTCTTTTGAAACTGCCATTTCAATATCGATAAAAGATTTTTCCCGGTAACTGATTCCATGTTTAAAAGCATTTTCAATAATGGAAATAAACAGCAGAGGTGGTACGGCAATATCATCATATTCCGCAGGAAATGAAACGCTGAGCTTCACCTTCTCCGATATGCGCAGTTTCATCAGATCGATATAATTATTCATGAACTCGATCTCGCTGCTCATCCTGGTTTCACCTTCTTCCGATTCATAGAGCAGGTAGCGCATCATCCGCGACAACTTAAGCACTGCATTCTGGGAGTCCTCTTTATTGATATCTATGAGCGCATAAATATTATTCAGAGTATTAAAAAAGAAATGCGGACTGATTTGATTTTTAAGGAAGGCCAGTTCAGAATTCAGTTTTTCCTTTTCCAGTTCTTTTTGCCGCTTTTCAATTTGGGAATGCCGTTCGAGCACTCTTAGGCCCAGCGGAAATATGGTAAAGAACAATACATTGAAGGTGTAATTGTATATGTGCATAGGTCCGTATGGCATTCGCAACAATCGTTTGGTACCCGGTGGTGGACGGTGTTCATCCTGATCACGGGATGCTGCATTTCGGACCTGTTCCCTGGGGTTATTATTCTGCCAGCGTTCAAAAGTCAGATTGCCAACAACAACAGATACAAAGTACAGTGCAACAGCCAATCCCAGAGCAGCCAGGAAATATCTGATTCTTCGCCCTTTCATAAACAATTGCGGAATCAACAACAGGTAATTGCTGTAAAAGATGAGTGCATTAACGATGGCATTGATATAAAAACCCCATACAAAGCCCCTGGGTACATCCCACCTGTAGAAGAAATAGAGTGGAAGACCTAGTATTATTGCCCATGCTGCCATGTGCAACAGAACCTGCATCTTGCTTCCTTGTACCTTAAGCATCATAATCAGAATCTTTATTCGTATCTGAGCGCATCAATCGGGTTCAGGCTGGCAGCTTTTCGTGCCGGATACCAGCCAAAAAATACGCCGATTGCAAAACATACAATAAATGCAAGAATAACAGCTTTGGATTGAACATATGCCGGAGTATCCATGAGTGATCCTGCTCCTTTGGCAATCAGATAACCCAGTATGATACCCAAAAGCCCGCCCAGTATGCTCAAAATTATTGATTCAACAAGAAATTGTCTGAGAATATCCCTACCCCGGCCGCCAATTGACATACGAAGTCCGATTTCTCTGGTTCTTTCCGTTACTGAAACAAACATAATATTCATGATTCCGATTCCGCCAACCAGTAATGATATACCGGCAATGGCGCCCAGGAGGTACGTCATGATATCCGTAATTGATGTCATGGTACTCATCAGTTCAGACTGCGACATGATTCGAAAGTCATTCTCATTGGATTCGTTCAACTTATGCGTTCTCCGGAGAATCTCTTCAATTTCAGTAATAGCTGCCGATGATTTATCTTCGCTTGTAGCAGAGGCATATATACCATTAATATAGTCAATGGCGGCAAGCCGGCGTTGTACGGTGGTATATGGGGCAACAATCAGGTCGTCCTGGTCCTGACCCATTCCGCTTTCTCCTTTATCCTCCAATGTGCCAATGATCTGGAACGGGATATTTGTAATCCGGATGCTGAACCCTATCGGGTCAACACCTTCACCAAACAGGTTTTCAATAACAGTTTGGCCTACCAGGCATACCTTGGCCATACTTTTCACTTCCTGTGAAGTAAAGATCCTGCCGGTTTTTATTTTGAGTTTCCTGATTTCCATATATTCCTCACTGGCTCCGTATATGGTAGTCTGGGCATTTTGGTTGCCATAAATGATCTGTCCGTTTGCTCTGACCTCGGGTGAAACAGCGGCCAAATTAACGGCCTCATTCCTGAGAGCTTCCACATCACTCATTTTTAATGCTGTGGAACTGGAACTACCCAAACTAACTCCACCTCTACGCATGAAATTGGGCATTACCATGATCATATTGGTACCCATGTTCGACATTTCCTGACGCATGCTTCTTTTGGATCCTTCACCCAGAGCAAGCATGGCAATTACAGATGCCACACCGATAATAATACCGAGCATGGTGAGCACAGCCCTGAGCCGGTTTCTAACAAGTGCTCTGACTGCTATTTTGATTAGATTGGAAAAATTCATAACAATAAAGTTTACTTCATTTCAAATTCTTCAATGTTCTCAACAGGAAGGTTTTTAAGAACATCCCTGGCAAAAAGCCGTTCGGTCACCATGTTTTCGCGCTGAATAAGCCCGTCGCGAAAAACCACGTTTCGTGTAGCAAAACGGGCAATATCAGGTTCATGGGTTACATATACGATTGTTCTTCCGCGCTCATTTAAATCCTGAAAAAGTTCCATGATCTCAATTGATGTGCGTGTATCCAGATTCCCGGTTGGCTCATCTGCCAGTATCATCACCGGGTCGTTAACAAGTGACCGGGCTATAGCCACCCGTTGCTGCTGACCACCCGACAGCTGGTTGGGCATATGGTGCATGCGTTCAGCCAGTCCCACTGCCTCAAGTGCCTTTACTGCTCGTTCTTTTCGCTCCTTTGATTTGACCTGCGCATTGTAAAAAAGTGGCAGTTCAACATTTTCAAGTGCAGTAGTTCTTGGCAGCAGGTTATAAGCCTGGAACACGAACCCAAGCTTCTGATTTCGCAGTCCGGCAAGCTGATCTTTACTTAGGGTTCTGACATCAACCCCGTCAAGCCAGTATTCGCCTTTTGTAGGAACATCAAGGCAACCCAAAATATTAAGCATGGTGGATTTACCTGATCCACTCATACCCATCACAGCCACAAATTCACCCCGGTCGATGCTCAGGTTAACGCCACGAAGGGCATGAACGGTAACCTCTCCGATATGATAATCCTTTCTGAGGCCGGCAATTTTAATAATCGTTTTTTCCATGATTCATTTTTTTGTGCTTGCTTGTCCCTGTTTTAGAAAGGGAATGGTCCACGATTGGCCTGGCTTTCCGACTCTTTCTTTTTATTGCCATTGCTCATGGAAATGACTACCTCATCACCTTCCTTAAGCCCTTTTACCACTTCAACATTGGTGCCATTATCAATACCTGCAGTAATGGGGTTGGGCCTGATACCACCCTTGTCGTCTTTTACCCAAACCATTTTAACACCTTCAGGAAGACCTGCTCCAAAACCTCCCTGAGGAAATTTAGGCATAGTGCCATTGGGTGCTCCAAAACCGCCGGATGGCATACCGGCTCCGGCTGCGGGAAAATTTCCAGGGGCCTTGGCGCCTGTATTGGCTCCCTGGGGCATGGTGCCTTTTGGAGCATTCTTCATCATCTTTTCCATCTGCTTTTGCATATAAGCCATATCAGGCGTAAACCGGGTGGCCTTTCCGGCAAGCATCAGCACGCTATCCTTCTCTTCAACATATATGGTGGCACTGGCAGTCATTCCCGGCATCAGCTTTTTATCTGGATTGGGCGCACTAAATATCACTGAATACATGACCACATTGTTGGTAATTGTCGATTGCAGTCGCACTTCAGCCACCTTACCTTCAAATTTCTTATCGGCATATGCATCCACGGTAAAATCAACACGCTGACCTTCCTTTACCTTTCCAATGTCGGCTTCAGCAACACTGGCTTCGACTTCCATCTGGGTCAGGTCGTTCACAATGGTAAACAATGTAGGCGTATTGAAGCTGGCAGCAACGGTCTGCCCTTCTTCCACTGCACGGTTTAAAACCACACCATCAATGGGTGATGTAATTGTAGCATAATCCAGGTTTGTTTTGTTCCTCTCATGTGATTTCCTGGCGTTTGTAAGAGAAGATTTGGCACTCTCAAAATTATAAACCGCCTGATCATAATCGGCCTGTGCAATCAGCTTCTTTTCATACAATGCTTTTAAACGTCTATAAGTTGCCTCCTGATATGCAAGCTGTGCTTCTGCAAGCTTTAAACTCGACTCGCTTTGCTCCCACTGGGCCTGCAATTGCTTTTTATCAAGCTGAGCCATAACCTGCCCTCTCTTTACATTCTGATTAAAATCTACATAGATTTTATCAATTATACCCGAAACCTGGGTACCTACCTCAACAGATGTAACAGCTTCAATGGTACCGGTTGCGGTAACAATATTGGCTATCTTTCCCTTTTCCACTTTGACAGTTTCAAAGGTATAGGCGGCATCTTTTTTCCCAAATGGCTTTATGGCGAGTAATGCGACAAGAGCCACAACAACTACCGCACTAATGATCAACACTTTCTTTTTCATGGCAATTAATTTATACTATTTGATATTCCTGAATACTATTTTATAAGGTTAATGGAATTCCTGAATAAAAATCAAGAATTTTATAGCTGAAGATCAGATTGAATTTTGACTGCAGTAACCTGCTTTCGGATGCAATCAGCGTTGTTTTGGCAACCATGTAATCAATGGCACTGATCAGACCCTGGAAATACTTCTCGTCTGAAAGATCCGAAGACTCCTTGGTGGCTTGATAACTCTCCAGATTGGCAGCATATTCTATCTGAGCAGAAACAACATCCTGACAAGCCTGTTCAATGTTTTTCCTCAGCTGATTTTTTGTGTCCAGTTCACTTAACTCTGCATTCTGATATCCAATTTTAGCAACTTTCACACTGGTTATGGCCTGTTTCCGCTGGTAAATTGGAATTGACAGGGACAAGCCGGCATTGGGACTTATAGATTGATCAAGCTGGTCAAAATAGCCTTCAAAAGCATCTCCCTGACTAAATGAATATCCAGCTCCTGTGCCCACTCCGGCGCTGGCTGATAAACTGGGCAATAGACCTGCCCTGGCAGCTTTCTCATCCAATAAGGCCGATTCCTTATTGATGGCTGCACTTTTTATTTGAGGCTTGATAGCTAAAGCAGTGTCATACACCACTTGCACATCAGGCATCCGATTCTGATTAATGGTCGCTTCCAGGTTGGGACGCTCAATCTCAAAATTTCCGGTAACAGGTAATTCCATCAGCTGCATCAGATTCACCTTTGAAATGGCAAGCTGACTGGTGGCATTGGCTAAGGTAAGCTTCTCACTGGCAAGCTGTGATTTCACCTGCGTGTAATCAGCCTGAGAAATAGCCCCCAGGTCCAGTCGTTCCTTTGCCAGATTCAATTGACCGGTAGTGGACTCAATTTGCTTTTCGGCATTCTTTACCTGCTCTTCAGCAAAAAGAACCTGCAGAAATGCATTGAGTATGTTAAGGCTAATTGATTCCCTGGTAGCTTCCAAACTTAATTGGCCATTCTTTACATCAAGCTCTGCCTGTTTAACCTGGGTTTTGAGTCTGCCACCGTTATATACAGTAACTCCACTATTTAAAGAATAACTTGTGCGAGTAGAGCCCTTGAAAGAATTATCCTCGTCTAATGGACTATTAGGCCTTGCCCAACTGAAATTCTGGCTGGCAGAAGCATTCAAATTGGGCAGACGCGATGCCTTTGCCTGATCAAAATAAAGATCCAACGATTGATTATTCAGGTCGCTTTTCCTCACCTGAATATTCTGTTCCAAAGCATGATTAATGCATGCCTCCAGTGTCCAGGCTTCATGCTGCTGGGCAGAAATGCCTGAAGAGATGGACAACAAAACAATGAATACAAAAACATTCAATTTATTCATAACCTGTAAATATTTTGGTATAAAGATAAACGTTACATAATTTGAGGCAAACAAATATAGAAGTACACTGCAATTTTGTAGACAGTCAGCATAAAATAGTCTATCAGCATCTATTAAACCCATAATCAATTCCAGGTGTTTTGATTATTATCCATATATTTTTCTTAAAATTGCATAATGAAGTTGATGAACAATATCAAAGCATATGTGGGCCGCAGGGTGTTGAACAAACACCTGTCAACTCATAGCCGAAAGCCTGTTGTTTGCAACATCAATAATGCCGGTCATATTGGAATCATATACAATGCCACTGAATCGGTAAGCTTTGAAATCATCCGGGACCTGGTGAAGGATTTGTCTCATGAAAAAAGAAAAGTGACCGTGCTGGGTTATGTTGACAGCAAGAAGTTAATTGACAATTATCTCTACAGAAAGGGATTTGATTTTTTTTCCAAGAATGAATTGAACTGGTATTCAAAACCGGTATGTGACACCACCGATGAATTCATTAAGGAACCTTTCGACCTGCTGATCAATCTCAGCCTTGAGGACCATTATCCGATTCAATATATCACTGCCCTTTCGCCTGCTGCTTTTAAAGCAGGAAAGTTTTCGCCTGACGACCAGATTCTTGATTTCATGATAGATATTGAAAAGGAGAAAGACACCATGAGGAATCTCCAGAAAGAGATCAATAAAGAATCGGGTAAGAAAAAGACCAATGCTGAAATTGAAGCAGATATTGATAAAAAGACCGAAACAGAGCTCCAGTTGAGTTTTCTCATTAACCAACTGTTACATTACCTTTCCATTATAAAAAATTAACCCCTTTATGAACCAGAAGAAATTTGCAGGTACAGGTGTTGCCATTGTAACTCCATTCAGAAATGATGGCAGTATTGATTTCAAGTCGCTGGGAAAGTTACTTGAACATATCATCAAAGGGGGTGTGAATTATGTGGTTGTACTGGGAACAACGGGTGAATCAGTAACGCTTACCAAAGATGAAAAAAAGGCAGTGGTTAATTTTGTTACCGATACGGTAGCCGGAAGAGTTCCTGTTGTTATGGGAATTGGCGGGAACAATACCCAGGAACTGCTGGACACTATAAACCACCAGGACTTCAACTGCATAGATGCAATTCTGTCGGTGTCACCTTATTATAACAAACCATCACAACAGGGCCTTTACCTGCATTTTAAGGCTATTGCCTCGGCAAGTCCGGTTCCGGTAATTATTTACAATGTTCCCGGACGCACCGGATCGAACATTTCAGCTGAAACTACCGTAAAACTTGCCGTTGAGTTCCCGAACATCATTGCCACCAAAGAGGCATCGGGTAATCTGGGGCAAATCATGCAGATCATCAATAACAAGCCGAAGAATTTTCTGGTTATCAGCGGAGACGACGCGCTTGCCCTGCCCATCATTGCAGTAGGCGGAGCCGGTGTAATATCTGTAGCTGCAAATGCCTATCCGAAAGAAATTTCGGAAATGACAGGTTTTGCCATTAAAAACGAAATGACTAAGGCAAAAGCGCTTCATTATAAACTGCTTGAAATTACCAACTCACTTTTTGAAGAAGGAAATCCTGCCGGTATCAAGGCGCTGCTTGAAATCATGAAGATATCACCCAGTAACCTGCGGCTCCCGCTTGCTCCGGTTAGTGAAAAGCTCTATAAGAAATTGGAACAACTGAATAAAAAGATTTAATAATCATAAATCACAGGGATAATTCCAGATGTCTTAATAATTAATAAACCCATTACAAATGAAAACAAAACTATTGGTTTGCTTCCTGCTGGCTGCTCTCACATGCTTTGCAAATGTTACGGCACAGGGATTTCAGCCTCCTGCACCCGGGAAAGCTGTTATTTACTTCACCCGGGTAACCGGTATGGGGTTTGCAATTTCCTTTGAGTTCTTTCACCAGGACAAGTACATTGGTGCATTCAAAGGGCAGAACTACATGCGTTATGAGCTCGATCCCGGTCAGCAGCTTGTTTGGGCGTCATCTGAAAACAAGGAATTTGTTGCCTGTGATCTTAAAGAAGGAGGCACATACATAATTCTGGTTGATGTTATCATGGGTGCAATGAAAGCCAGGGTAGGTTTTAACCCCATTGCTTCAACGGATGAGCGTTTTCAGCGGGCCAAAGAATTGATCAATTCCAAAGCGCCTGTAGAAATGCCACAGGAAAAAATTGAAGCCATGAACAAGAAACTTGCTAAATTCATTCCGGAACAGTTACAGAAATATGAAACTGAATGGAAGGGCACCAAAAACTTTAAGAGTATTACACCCGACATGGCCATTCCCGAAGAAGCTATGAAATAGTAATTTTTATTTCACACAAAAAAACCTGCAATCATTACGGTTGCAGGTTTTTTGTTGGTGTCAGTCCGGCTAAATTTTCTCAGCCATATTTTGAGCCCCGTGACATTGCTTGTATTTTTTACCGCTACCGCAAGGACAGGGGTCATTCCGGCCCACTTTTTTCTCTACACGTATGGGTTGTACATGTTCCTCTTTCTTCGGTCCCTGGGCATTATCAGGCTGGAACTCCCTTTTATTGGCTTCCATCTTGCTGAAATCAGTTCTCTGGGGAGCCTGGGCACGCTGAACACCGCTGGAATCGCGAATGGGTATCTGGCCTCTTAACAACACACTGCAAACATCCTTGTTGATCTTGTCGATCATGGTGCGGAAAAGTTCAAATGATTCGAACTTGTAAATCAGCAGCGGATCCTTTTGTTCGTAGGTGGCTGTTCGCACTGATTGTCGCAGGTCGTCCAATTCACGCAGGTGTTCCTTCCAGGCATCATCAATAGTATGCAGGAGTATGGTTTTCTCAAAAGATTTAGCAAGTTCCTCCGCGCCGGAGTTATAGGCTTTTTCGAGGTTGGTCAGCACATGGAAAACTCTTGTTCCATCGGTTATCGGCACCACAATGTTCTCATAAAGTTTACCCTGTTTCTCAAACACATCCTTGATCACAGGTAAAGCCTGTTTGGAAATCATGGATTGCTTACGCGCATAGGTTTCGCGGAGCAATTTATAGGTTTTCTCAATTACCTCATTGGAAGAAAGCTTGTTGTACTCCTGCTGGGTAACCGGAGGTTCGATAGACAATTGCCGGAGCAAGCTGAATTTGAATTCTTCATAGTCCACTTCGCCGTGCAGCTGGTTAACCAGGCTTTCGCATACATCATACATCATGTTGGCCACTTCAACCTGTGTTCTCTCTCCATACAAAGCATGGCGCCTTTTGGTATAAACTACTTCGCGCTGTGAGTTCATCACATCGTCATATTCCAGCAAGTGCTTTCTGATACCGAAGTTATTCTCTTCAACCTTTTTCTGAGCTCTTTCAATGGATTGGGTAATCATCTTCGCCTGAATCGGTTCTCCCTCGTTCC
>CAYTNC010000069.1:0-11547 GCA_964438935.1 uncultured Bacteroidales bacterium | reverse complement strand
ACCATTTACCTCATGCCTGAATTATACAAAAAGGCTTTTGAATCACTGGGTATTGAACCCCGGGACAACTTTAAAACAGTGCCGCTTGAAACCCTTTATAAAATATACTTTGAAGATGCCGGGCCAATTGAATTCACCACCAGCCCGGATAAGCTTAAGGATCAGCTTGAAGCCATTGAGCAAGGAAGCTATGCCAGGGCCAAACAGTTGATCGAAAACGGGTACCGGTTTTTCCAATTGGCCACCAGCAACCTGCTCGGGAAAAACTTCTACCACCTTTTTCAGTTTGTCACACTGAAAAATGCCTGGATGCTGCTTAAACTCAAAACCCACCTGCGTCACATGCAGTACATCAGGCGGTTTTTTAAAAACCCGCATCTGCAGAAGGCTTTCACTTTCCAGAATATTTACGTGGGACAGGATCCTTATAAGGCGCCCGCGCTATTCGCAATGTTACCTGCTGCCGAACTTACCGAAGGGTCCTTGTTTCCCGTTGGCGGCATGTTCAGCGTCACCACCAAACTGGTATCGGTAGCCGAAAACCTGGGTGTCCGCTTTGTATACAATGAACCTGTTGCAAAAATTAAAACAGAAGGCCGGAAGGCCACGGGCATTGTTTTGAGCAACGGAAGTACGGTAAGAGCCCGGGTTATTGTGTCGAATGCCGACCTGCCCTATGTGTACCGGGAATTACTGCCCGACAAAAGAAAGTCGAAACACATCGACGGACTCGCCTACAGCTGCTCGTCCATTGTGCTGCATTGGGGACTCGACAAGAGATACCCGCAACTTGCGCATCACAGTGTTTTTCTTTCCGGATCATACAGGGAGAATTTGAAAAAGATCTTCAAAGAATACTCCCTTTCGGCAAATCCCAGCTTTTACATACATGCCCCCGTAACTTCTGATGAATCCGCAGCTCCTGCCGGGCACGATACCTTGTCGGTTGTTATACCTGCAGGCCACTTGAATGAACGGCGTAACCACGACTGGAACAAACTGAAGAACGATGCCCGGGCTGGCGTGATTGAGCGGCTGAAGAAGGCAGGCCTTACCGATATTGATGAGCACATCAAATTTGAAATCTGTTATCTTCCCCAAACCTGGAAGAGTATCTTCAACCTGACTCATGGCGCCACTTTCGGAAGTGTGGCCCACCATATTTTTCAGATGGGCTATTTCAGGCCCCATAACCGGCACGGTAAGTACAAAAACTTGTATTTTACCGGAGGAAGCACCCACCCGGGCAATGGCATTCCGCTTGTTCTTTTGTCAGCCCGGCTTACTTCCGAACGCATAGAAAAAGAAACAGGCCATGAATGAGCAGTACCTGAGAATCTTTGAAAAAATCAATTTCAATAAAATAATCGATCACCCCAATATCCTGATCGCTGCGGCATTTTGGGAGGACGACCGGTACCAGGCAGCCCGAACATGCTATAAATACATGCGGGCCATTGACGACCTGATCGACTGCCATAAATCAACCCACACCCAAATTGCTGAAAGCGAAAAGAAACAATTCCGGGAAAGTGTGGAGAACTGGATTGCAATGGCCCGCAACGCAGAGGCCGGCATACCTGGACAACACGAGCTTTTAGATGCTATCCGTAAATTCCACATACCTGTCTGGCCACTGGAAGCCTTTGCCCAATCAATGATGTATGATATTGACCACGATGGATTTGCAACGGTTCACGACTTTATCAACTATTCCCAGGGAGCATCAGTTGCACCGGCCTCCATCTTTGTTCATTTGAACGGCCTGAGAAAGAACGGCGCGGAGTACCTTGAACCGGCTTTTGATGTGAGAAGCGCTGCCACGCCATGCGCCCTTTTCAGCTACTTCGTTCACATCATCAGGGATTTCCAGAAAGATCAGATGAACAACCTGAATTGCTTTGCACATGATGTTATACTGAAAAACGGACTCACGGCCAATGATTTAAGAAAAATTGCAGCAGGCGGATCCATTCCGGAAGGCTTTCGCAGGATTATTGAGGAATACTGCCGGTATGCCGATACATACCGCCGGCAAACACTGGAGATCATTGACAAAATATCCCCCCTGCTGGAACCCAGTTACAGGCTGAGCCTTCAGATCATCTTCAACCTCTACCTCATGGTTTACGAAAGGATTGATGTGGAAAAGGGAAGCTTTACAGCAAAAGAACTGAACCCCACTCCTGCGGAAATCAAAAAAAGGGTTTATGAAACCATGGCGGGTTTTCGCTAATACTGAGTTTTCTTTATGTAAACGGCTTTTACATCATCAACAGCAGTCCTGCCAACAGAATCAATTCCCTGTTTGTGTTTGCTTTCAAATATGTTTTTTTCAGTTACAAAAAAGAAGCCTTTGGCCATTAGCTGTTGGTTCTTGGTTCTTGGATCTTGGATCTACTCATACTTCAGCACCTCGGCCGGATTCATACGGGCGGCGCGGAATGTGCGGTAACTAACCGTGACTAAAGCAATTGTCATCACAATCGCCACGGAAACAATGAATTCTAAGGGTCCAAGCCCAATGTGATACGAGAAATTCTGCAGCCATTTCTTCAGAAAGAAATACGAAAGGAGCCAGGCCGGCAGGGTTGCTATAGCGATCAACAAAGACACCTCCCGCGTGAATAACAGTACAATTCCGCCTTCAGAGGACCCCATCACCTTTCGCAGGCTGATCTCCCGTGCCCGCTGTTCGGTTGCAAATGAGGTGAGTCCGAACAATCCCAGGCAGGCAATGAAAATGGAAAGAATGGAAAATGCCAATGCTATTAAAGCTGTTCGTTTTTCTTCTTTGTAAAATTTCTCGAATTCCTGGTCCAGGAAGAAATACTGAAACGGCTCGTCCCCGGTAAACTTGTTCCAAACCTTTTCAATTTTTGAAATGGTTTTCGACATGTTGTCATTCCCCACCCTGATGGTCAGGTAGCCCGCCCAATCCCATTTCTCGGGCTTGAGGATAAAAACATGAGGCAGGATTTCATTCTGAAGCGACTGGAAATGAAAGTCTCTGACTATGCCAATGACATTCATATAGGTTCTTTTATCCACAGTATAGCCGGGCTGTATAAAGCGTGTTTCAAAAGGGTCCTTAAGTGCGAACCTGCGCACGGCCTCTTCATTAAGGATCATACCCACGGAATCAGATGGAAAATCGCGCTTGAATTCCCTTCCGTCAAGCAGTTTTATTTTATAGGTACTCAGGTAATCGTAGTCGATCCAGTTTACATTTAACAGAAAGGTCTGCTCTGCCGATCTTCCCTCGATCTGAAATCCGTTGTTGTTGTTCGGATAACCCGGAACTGCAGTGGAATTGGCTACACTTACCACATCAGGTATCTTCTTCAGCTCGTCTTTAAACGGCTGAATCTTTTTCGTAAGTGCATCGGCCCTCCGGATCACCATGAGTTGTTCCTTTTCGAATCCCATATCCTTATCGAGCATGAACCGGATTTGTTTGTATATAACCAGGGAACTTAAAATCAGCGCGATGGAAAATAGAAACTGGAAAACAACCAGTGTACTACGGACAGCGGTGTTGGAAAGTCCCACTTTGAGTTTTCCATAAAGCACTTTAACCGGGGCAAATGATGCCAGAAACCAGGCGGGGTAGCTTCCGGACAGGAATCCGACCAGCAGCGTCAGCAGGAGCAGTCCGGGTATCACATACCATCGTGAAAAATAACCAACTCTCAGGTTGGTTTGCAGCATGTTGTTGAACAGGGGCAGCAATAGTTCTACCAGTACAATGGCTATTCCGGTAGAAATGAGCGTCAGCAGCACCGATTCCAGAATAAACTGGCGGACGA
The DNA here is from genome assembly GCA_964438935.1 of uncultured Bacteroidales bacterium. Classification (GTDB taxonomy): domain Bacteria; phylum Bacteroidota; class Bacteroidia; order Bacteroidales; family UBA10428; genus UBA5072. The sequence continues at coordinate 7,738 of CAYTNC010000069.1, read as the reverse complement.
GCATGCCTTTTGTAGAACCCACCACCTTGCGCAGCCCGACTTCCCTGGACCTTCTGGCGGAGCGGGCGGTGGAAAGATTCATATAATTAATGGCGGCTATTATGAGAATCAGAAATGCTATTGCCGAAAAAACATAGATGTACTTCCGGTCGCTGGGCCGCTTGGCATCGGCTTCAATGGATGGATTGAGGTGAATGTCGGAGAGTGGCTGCATAAAAATACCATATTCATTTCCGGCTTCGGTAAAAGCTTGCAGGTCCATTCCCAAAGTTTTCTCTACCTGTGGACCAACGTATTTTTCTATTATATGGGGTATCTTACTTTCAACAGCATCAAGAGAAGTGTTCTCGCGCAAAAGCACATAGGTAGCAAAACTGTTTGAAAGCCAGAAATCGTCATGGGCCCGTGGATGCGTCAAAAATGAGATCAGTATGTTGAATTCAAGGTGGCTGTTTTCAGGAACATCCTCCATGATACCCGTTATGGTATACAGGTTGGTATCGTTCCCGATTCTCAGGTGCCGGCCCATGGCATCCTCATTACCAAAGTATTTATCTGTCTGACTCTTTGTTAACACCACGGAATTTGGCTGCGAAAGGGCCTTCCCCGGATCACCCTGCAGCAAATCCAGGCTAAACACACTAAAAAAACCCGAATCAGCAAGTGCAATTCTCGGCTCAATAAAATTCCTGTCACCAATCCGGATCAGTGATTCATCCCAGCTTTGCATGCGAACAGCAGTTTCCACTTCAGGAAATTCATCCACAAATGCTTTGGCAGTAGGCGCAGCTGTCCATGCCCCCTTGAACTCCGACTCACCAAACTTGCCTACCAGGTACAACCGGTATATCCGGTCGTACTTTTCGTTGAACTTATCAAAACTCAGTTCGTGAATCACAAACAAAAAGATCAGCAGGCTACATGCAAATCCTACGGCTAGTCCCAGAATATTGATAATTACATAGGTCTTGTGACGAAAGATATTTCGCAATGCGGTTTTTATATAATTGGCAAACATGTCAGATGGGTTTACTTAATGTGACGATTGGAAACCCTAATTGTTACAAAATCCGAGGCATTTTTATCTGATCATTACCTGGTTTCCACAGCGGAAACAGGCGCCGGTATTGGCGAGTCCGGTTACAGCTATTTGATAACCCTGCCGGGTTACGAGCAATTCGCCGCATTTGCTGCAGCAGGTGTTCTGCAAGTCACCCATACTGATATTCCCAACATACACGTAGGCCAGTTTTTTGCGCGCAATCTCATAGAACTCTTCAAGTTTCATGGGCGGGGTTGGGTCAGTATAGAGGTTGTAGTCCGGATGGTAGCGCGAAAGGTGAAGCACTGTATCGGGGCCCAGTTCATCCGCGATCCACTTGGTCATTTCGGTAAACAATTCAGCATTATCGTTCAGGGAAGGTATGACCAGGTTGGTAATTTCCAAATGCTTTGTTGCCTTCCTGATCTGTTTCAGCGTTTTCAGAACGGGTTCCAGCCTGGCTCCGGTGAATTTCAGATAAAATTCCTCACTGAAACCTTTCAGGTCGATATTAAAAGCATCCATATAACCCAGCAATTCTTCGAGTGGCTTTTGTGCTATATACCCGTTTGATACCATTACATTTTTGAGCCTGTTTGATGCTGCCAACCTGGCAACCGCCAGCATGTATTCGTACCAAACAGTGGGTTCATTGTATGTATAGGCAATGCCCATATTGTCGGAAGCAGCAAGGGCCATGCTGATCACTTCATCCGGTTCCACGCTTCTTCCAAAGGAATAACCCGCAACCGGGGATTGGGAGATATGCCAGTTCTGGCAACAACGGCATTTCATATTGCAACCCACACTACCTATCGAAAGTATGTTTTTACCGGGGTGAAAATGATACAGGGGCTTCTTCTCTACCGGGTCAATATGCACAGCCGAAAGCCTGCTCCAGGCTTCAGCCATAAGCACCCCGTTAACGTTACGACGTACGTTGCAGATGCCGGTTCCCCCGTTTAAAATGCTGCATTCATGAGGACAAAGCCTGCATCTCAAACTGTTTTTAGTCCGTTCATAGTAGCTGGCTTCCATACATACTTCCCTCCGGAATTTTACTTACTTTTGTGCGTCCATTGTCATCCGGTCTTTAACAAAGAATAAAACAAAGTTCCGAAAAAACGTTTACAAAAAAAATGAAAACAAAGGGCATGTCCGAAAAAGAGTTCCGGCAAATCCGTAAAGATATTGCCTGTTTTATGCGAAGGTTATACGACAGGGGATTAACAACCGCCTCAGGCGGCAATATCAGTTACCGGGTTGAGCAGGGTTTCTTCATCACACCATCGGCATTGGACAAGGGGTTGATTAAGCCCAAACAGGTTGGGATGATCACCTTCAAGGGGAAAAATCTGACGCCCGATCTGAAGCCCAGCATGGAAAGCGAGATGCACCTGGCCATATACCAGAAAAGAGCTGATGTACAAGCCATCGTGCATGCTCACCCTCCGGTGGCAAGTAGTTTCACGGCCATGAAGAAGGAAATTAATTGTTCTCTGATAGCAGAAGCCAGAGCCATACTCGGAACGCCCGTAATTGCGCCCTATGCACTAATGGGGACAAGGGAGCTGGCAGGAGCAGTTGCAGATGCAGCAGCAACAATCCAAAATACAGGCAAAGGCAGCGATCGCAAAAAGTCACCGGTATTTCCCAACGTGATTTTGTTGGAAAATCACGGCATTGTATGTCTGGGAAACGATCTGCTTTCGGCTTTCGACCGGATGGAAATTCTGGAAGCTGCCGCCAAAATGACATTAATTACAAGCCTCATGGGTAGTGTATCTCCGCTGAACAGCGAACAGCTGAACCAGATTGATCTTCTCATGGGCATTTAACCAATACATCCACTTCAGTTTTTTAATTCAATGCTTTCAACAACAATTACACCCCGGTTTGGGGATATCGACGGTTTGGGTCATGTAAACAACAATGTTGTACCCATGTGGTTTGAAACCGCGCGTAATCCGTTTTTCAGGTACTTCAACCCCGATCTCGATCTGAAGAAGTGGGACCTGATTCTGGCCCGTTTTGAAGTAGACTTTCTGAATCAGCTTTATTATGGAAAAGATGTTGAAATCCGGAGCTCCATATCGAGAATCGGCAGGTCATCTTTTGAAATATACCAGGAAGCCTGGCAGGGAAACAAGCTCGGGGCAAAAGGCACTGCGGTACTGGTTCATTACGATTTCGTCAATCAGAAATCGGTACCGGTTACCGATCCGGTTAAAAAGCTGCTGGAAGAGCACATGCTGAACAAATAATTACACCTGCCCTACAAGCAACAACCTGCAGGTTCTACAACCTGTAGCCTTCGGCAAATTCAGCGGAAATGTAATTGTCATAACTCAGGCAAACGTGGGTGGCAAATTCAACCGCCGTAGACAAAAGCTTTTCCCAGGTTTTCTCGTCCAGGGTTTCCAGTTCTTTAAAACCGATGTTGTGCCTGAATAGGGAATAAACAATACCCGCGTTGAAGCTGTCGCCTGCGCCAATGGTGCTGACAGGCTCAATTGTTTTGACAGGGTATGTCAGATTTATCGAAGGAGTTCTGACAAACACTCCTTTTTTATTGGCTGTATAAAGCAGATTTTTGCAATACCGGCTTGTTTCGGCATAGGTTTCTTCCACGTTGTTAGCCCCGAGAATAAAAGAAAAATCCTCATTGGATCCCCTGACGATCTGGGCCAGTGACAAGTTTTCAAGGATCAGGGGTTTCATTTTGCCCAACTCATGCAGGTGTTGTTTTCTGAAATTCGGATCGTAAATTACAATGGCCTTTTTCCTGTTTGCCTGATGTATGAATTCAAGCAGCTTCTTGCGGATCTCCATAGTAACCGCGTAAATAGATCCGAACAAAACGATGTCATCCTGCTGAATATCAGGAAAATTCAACGCCAAACGTTTCTCGGGATATATCTTGTAAAAATCATAACTGGCATCGTTATTTTCATTTAAAAAAGCCAGAGCCAGTGATGATTTCCCATCGTAATACCTGTAAACGTATTGCGTTGACACATGATTGTCTTTCAAAAAATGATCAATAAAATTGCCCACCTGATCCATACCGAACTCCCCGATGAAATGTACCGGGAGATTCAGGCGACCCAGGGTAACCGCGGTGTTCAGACAGGCGCCACCTGCCTTTGCGGTTACAGGAAGGTTGTTCTTAAATAGAATGTCCAGTACCGTTTCTCCTATCGTATATATCTTCCTCATAATCAATAATGACTCCATTTTTTTGCGCCTCACGAAGTTAAAACAATATTCATAATTTTCTTCAGGTAATTTTGTCATGCAAAGACACGAAAAAATATTTGGTATATTTATTGACTGAATGAAGCAGCAACTATTTAAAACAACTGAATATGAGTTTATTTAAACCTCTGGAAACCAATCCCGATAAAAAGAATATGGCCGGTCAATCCACTCCTTCGGAACATGTAAAATGCCTGATTATCGGATCGGGACCTGCAGGATATACAGCAGCCATTTATGCTGCCCGTGCCAACCTCAAACCTTTGCTTTTTAAAGGTATCCAGCCCGGGGGGCAACTGACCACCACTACCGAGGTGGAAAATTTCCCGGGATATCCCGAAGGTATTACAGGTACAAAGTTGATGGAAGACCTGGAGCAGCAGGCTGCCCGTTTTGGTACCGATATTCGCTGGGGCATAGCCACTTCAGTTGATTTTTCGGGTAGTCCACATAAGGTAGTCATTGATGAAAAAACCACATTTGAAGCAGACACAGTGATTATTGCCACCGGGGCTACAGCCCGGTATCTGGGACTGGAATCGGAGGAGAAATACAGAGGTTCGGGCGTATCTGCCTGTGCCACCTGCGATGGTTTTTTTTACAAAGGGAAGGATGTGGCAGTTGTAGGCGGAGGCGACACAGCCTGCGAGGAGGCGTTGTACCTGGCAGGTATGTGTCGTAAGGTGTACCTCATTGTCAGGAAACCCTTTCTCAGGGCTTCAAAAATTATGCAACAACGGGTAATGGATGCGCCCAATATTGAAGTCATGTTTGAAAGAAACACCAAAGAGATCAGGGGCAACCAGGTGGTTGAAGAAGCTGTGCTGATTAAACGAATGGGAGAGCCAGACGAGCGTGAAGAGATAATTAAAATTGACGGCTTTTTTCTGGCCATTGGCCATACCCCTAATTCCGATGTTTTCAAACCTTTTATAGAAACGGATGAAACCGGGTATATCAAAACCGTACCCGGAACACCGCGTACCAATGTTGCCGGCGTTTTCGCCTGTGGCGATGTGCAGGATAAAACATACCGTCAGGCAGTGACAGCCGCCGGCTCGGGATGTTCAGCAGCCATTGAAGCCGAGCGCTATTTGGCGCAGCGGTAGGAGTGAAATGCTGAACGCAGTTTCCTGACATCTTAAGAGGACGGCAATGATAGCCAAACAACGTTCAACCTGGTGAAATAAAAAAAGGGTTTGAATCTCTTCAAACCCTTGTGGGCACTGCTGGGTTCGAACCAGCGACCCTCTGCTTGTAAGGCAGATGCTCTGAACCAACTGAGCTAAGCGCCCTTTTCCCTTTTATAAGGGAGTGCAAATATATACCGCATTTTTAATTTCACAAAATTTTTAAAAGAAATTATTATCCTTTGTCAGAAGAATAAAAAAAGCCCCTCAATTAACTGAATTAGTTAATCTAATATGCAACCAAGAAAATCGAAAATTCCTGAACCCGCTTACCTCAGCTTCACGAATGAAAAACATAGCGCCAATGGTGCCGTGGGCAATCCTATGCCTGAGTGAAATTAATATTCGCAGACAATTCTGAGACGGGCCGATTGAGAAAGAAGTGCGTTATTATGGTTAGTTCAATCGCAAATTCAGTAACAAACAGCGGATTTTATGTAAATTAGGAACATCAAACTGCCGAATATGACACAAGAACGAATAACCCCAGCAAGTGCCGCCAAATGGTTTCACAGCAGGGAATGGGCCCAGGATCTGAATCTGGAAGCTCATAAATCAACGGATGCGATGGAATTCTATTTTCAGTATGCCAAAAATCGGGGATATTGGGATCAGGCACTGGCATGGCTCAGGGATACCGATTTGGAAAAGATACCGTCCGGGAAATACAAAATAAGCGGGGATCAGGTTTATGCTTCAGTGAGCGAGGGCCCTACAAAAATCCTTGAGGATACCCGATGGGAAGCCCATCAGAAGTATATCGACATTCAGTACGTGGCTTCAGGTAAGGAAAAAATTGGTGTGGCGCCACTATCCAAAGCAGTTGCCATTGAACCTTTCAACGTGGAGAAGGATATCGGTTTTTTTGAAATTCCCGAGTCCGATTGCAGGTATTACCTGGCCGAACGCGGAACCTTTTTCATCTTCTTCCCCCAGGATGCACATCGTCCCTGCATCAGGGTAAAAGGAAACGATACAGACAAAAAAATTGTTATCAAAATCAGGGTAAGCTGACCATAATTCATTCAGAATAAAGGAATCTGCAATAGTAACAAACGCTGCAATTACTATGCTGTACAAGCAGTGTCTCACATAAAAGGACCATAATTGTATCTGGTTGTAATGGTATAAAATAAATCGTTGGTATAAACAACCTGTTACTGGCGGATCTCAAACTTACTGATGTTTTATTCGATGCTTTCTTTCTTTAATAGGAAAAATTTTCTTAATTTTAAATTAATCTGTTTCAATAACTAACCAAAATTAACTATTATGGAGAATTTAGTCGCAATTATCATTCAGCTTGTCAGCGGTGCCCTGGGCGGAAATGCTGCAGGATCCCTGATGAAGAAGTTATCATTGGGAACTGTTCTTAATTCAATTTTGGGTATTGTCGGCGGAGGTTTAGGCGGACAATTGCTGGGCGCTCTTGGTGTGGGTACAACTACCGGAGGCGTTGACGTAGCAAGCATCATAGGAAGCATTGCCGGCGGTGGAGTAGGCGGAGGAGTATTGATTGCAATAATAGGACTGATCAAAAATGCTCTGGGTAAAAAGAGCTGAAACTAATTTATTTAATAAGCCGCACAATACCCCCTTTGCCGGGGAGTTATTGTGCGGTTTTTCTATTCTTTCACAACTGCCACAAATTCCATAGGAACACTTACCAGTTGTGACATTTCTTCGCCAGCCTCAAGCATGTCGTGATCATCCTCATCATAATACCAGTAGATTTTCAGATTACAGCCTTTTTTTGCGCAATCAGCCGAGAGTAAAATCACATCGGCAATGAACTTGGCTGATGCTGAATTGAAGTACCCAAGGCGAAAAAATACCCTGAAAACGCTTTTGTCTCTTTTGCTTTCAGAAGCGGCTGTTTGTTCACTATAATATGCTTCCAGCTTATCCAGAACATCCCTGCTTAGGTTTCTGATGTTTTCAGGCAGACAGTTACCGCTGATACGGAATACCCTTTTGCTTGAATCCAAAATAATTTCAGGCGTCTTTTCTGTCTTTTCGAGGTCTATAATTTTCATAAAAGTATCGTATAGTTCAGTTCAAATGTTTCATAATCAATGCTCATCAAGTATAATCAGGTCATCTGGTGCAAGGATATCCTGACCCTTAAATTTAAGCATAATCTGGGCAGTGGTGATCACATCTCGCCGACAATATTCAACAATTCTTGTCAGATCCTGTTCATGCCAGTATACATGCGCTACCTGGCTGCCATCCAGGTCTGATTTGG
>CAYTNC010000068.1:0-12110 GCA_964438935.1 uncultured Bacteroidales bacterium | reverse complement strand
AACCGGAATCAGCATTTCCTCCATGGAAATTCCTCCATGCTGGAAAGTATTCCTGTAATAGTTAACATAATAGTTATAATTGTTGGGGTAGGCAAGGAAGTCAGAATTTATGGCAAATATATAGCTTGAACTCACATCCAGTTTAGGAAGATGAGCAGCATGCGGATCCCGGATCTCAAAAACTTCCTTGTGATTGTAGTTCAGGTTTTTTCCCATCTTATACCGCAGGTTGGTGGTAGTTTTTCTGTCGCCCACAACTTTAACCGGATTATTAACCCTTATGGAGCCATGGTCGGTAGTAAACACCACCGTAATTTTATTTTCAGCCATTTGTCTGATCAGGTCAAGCAATTGGGAATGCTGAAACCACGATAGTATAAGTGACCGATAGGCTGTGTCGTTACCTGCCAGCTCACGGATCATTTCAACCTCGGTATTTGCATGTGAAAGCAGGTCAATGAAATTATAAACAATTACGGTCAGATCGTATTCAAGCAGATTGGCAAAATTATCTACTAATTTTTTCCCGTTTCGGGTGTGGGTGATCTTTTCATAATACACCCTGTAATTCTTGCCAAACCTGGATATTTGCTTGAGAAGGAGTGATTCTTCATTCATATTTTTACTGCCTTCGTCTTCGTCATCGGACCACAGATCGGGGTTGATCGATGCGATCTCACGGGGCATGAGGCCTGCAAACATGGCGTTTCGGGCATACTGGGTTGTGGTTGGCAGGATGCTGCAAAACAGTGATTCATCTGCCATGGTATAGTATTCAGAAATGATGGGACTCAAAATCCGCCACTGATCCAGTCTGAGGTTATCAATCAGGATCACAAACACTTTTTTCTTCTGATCCAGTAATGGGAAGACCTTTTCCTTAAATAGGGCAGGTGACAGCAGTGGTTTATCGGTGTTTTTTTCGGTAAACCAGGAAAGGTAGTTATTCCTGATGAAACGGCTGAAGCCATTTCCGGCTTCGGTTTTCTGCATACTTAAAACCTGAAACATACTCTGGTCATCGGAACGTTCCAACTCAAGTTCCCAATACACCAGCTTGCGGTAAACATCTTCCCAATCGGCAAAACTCCGCGCCATGTTGATCTGTTCGCCAATATTCCTGAATTCAGCCTGGTAAGCTGATGTGGTCTCCCGTGTGATCAGCTTTTTGGTGTCCAGGTTCTTTTTAATAGAGAGCAGGATCTGGTTAGGGTTGACCGGCTTAATCAGGTAGTCTGCTATTTTTGACCCGATGGCGGTTTCCATGATGTGCTCTTCTTCATTTTTGGTGATCATGACCACGGGTATGGTTAAATTCAGAAGTCTGATTTTATTGAGGGTTTCAATTCCACTCAAACCGGGCATATTTTCATCCAGCAGTATCAGATCAAAATGCTGCGATTGAACCAGATCAATTGCATCATAACCGTTTGATGCAATTTCTACCGTGTAGCCTTTTTCCTGGAGAAACAGGATGTGAGGCCTCAGCAGATCTATTTCATCATCAGTCCAGAGTATGTTGATTTTTTTTGAGTCAGGGGTCATTGATAGTACTCTTTATGAAACTTCAGGTAGCGATCCACCGATTTATCTTCGAGCAGGGTTTTCAGGTTTGGCAAAGAAATGACAAAAGAAACCAGCTGAATGCCGGGCATGTCTTTGTAAATCTCTTTTGAATTACTTATCGTACTCAGGTATTGCATAACCTGCTCCCGGTCAGCGAAAGTTTTAACAGTGATGAGTGATTGGGTGTTATTCAGGTCAACAATCTCAACAATCAGGTTGAGCTTGTCGAATGCGTCAAGGTTGAAGTTGATGATGTTGAAAACAAGCTGGTTGGAGTTGATTTTTTTATCCAGCACAAAGGCGAAATAATGCGGGGTATCAGGTGAAGCTTGGTAGAGCTTCTGACTTAATGTTAATTCTTCAGCTTCTTTAAGCTCGGGGTGTTCCTTATCCATATAGCTGATGAGGTTGCCGGCATCACTGGCAATATCAGTTCCGGGATATTTAGCCGCAAGTTCCGTGAGTTTCTGCCTGAACACATTGCGATCAAGAATTCTGGCCTGTGCAAGCACTCCCAGATAATCAAAACGGGGAATGAGAACATGTTCGGGATATGTTTTTTTGGCATAATCTGAACGTGCAATCACTTCATTGGAATTTCCCTCGAGGTAGAAGCTGTAAGTTTTTTCGTAATACTGCTGCACAGCCAGCTCTTCTTTCTCAAGTTCCTTAAAGTATTCCGGGTCAGTGAGCACCCGGGCATACATGCTTTCAGGGAATTGCCTGATGATGTTATTTTTGTAAAGTTCCACCAGGGCCTGGTTGTTTTGTTCCCTGGCCATAACATAGAGATTATAATAAGATGCCAGCAGATATGTTGAAGCGGGATAGCGACTGATCAGTTCTTTAAATGATTCGGCAGCTTTTGCATAATCTTTCAGCTCGTCTTTATAGATGATCCCCATATTGTAAAGGCCAAGTTCAGCACGTTGATGTGTGGCATGAACAGCCGAGTCGGTGGTTGGAATTCCGGAGAGATAGTATTCGCGTGATGTCTTGCTGAAAACATCGGCACTTGCCTGAGATGCTGTTGCATCAACAGCTTCCTCCTCCTGATTAACCGAAGCATAGCTTACCATAGCTTTTGAAGCACGTTGCCAGTGATCTTCAAGTTTGCGGTTTCCCCATTTTAGTTTGAATTCGCGGTACCCCATATTTTTGGCAGCATCGTTGTAAAAGTACCATTGTGCTCCTGTACTTATTGATTTTTGATTGGATACGTTGCGCCAGGCAGTTTCATCGCCAAATTGCTGGTCAAGTTGCTGTTCCTGAGCTTTCAGCCTGGCTTCTTCCTCTTTCTTTCTTTCTGCTTCAATCAGGGCTGTGATGCGGTTATTCAATTCATCTGCAGGCAGCTTGGCAAGCAAAAGAACACTGTCGGCCAAGTTTACTGCGTTGATTTCAGTAACCAGGCGGGTAAGGCTTTTGGATTTTGTAAACAGGGCAGTATACCCCGGATAATCAGCATCAATATTTGATACGGCACTGTCATAGTAAGCCTGTGCATGGGGATAATCGGGTCTGGAATAATAAATGTTTGCAATGGTAATATAGGAGCGTGTCTTTTGTTGCTCATTCCCCTTATTGGCGTCAACTGACCGGGTATAGTATTCAAGCGCTTTTTCTTCGTTTCCTTCTTTGATGGCAAGGTTGCCCAGTGCATAAAAAATCTGGTCCTGATAGTCTAAATTTTTATCATCATGCAGCATTTTGTTCAACTCATTTTCAATATCCTGTCCCTTACCAAAGCCTTTTTCATAAGCAAGCGCCATGTTGATATGTGCGTTGAAAGCCATATCATAAACCGGATTCATTTGAATGACCTGGTGATAGCATTCCGAAGCCCGTTTCAGATCGCCTGTTTTTTCAAAAAGCTGGGCAAGGATATAAAGATACCTGGTACGGGTTTTTTTGCGCTTTTCAACGGTCATTGCTTTCTCCAGAAAACTGATTGTTTTTGCATAATCCTTTTGCTTCAGGCAATAATCTGCATACACCGGGTACAATTCAGAAAGCAATTTCTTTGGAAAAGCTTCATTATTTACTAACATGGCAAGCAGCTCCGAAGCGGTGATGTTCTCACCGGTTTGTATTGACAATTGCGCGAGCCATAATTGCGCATTAAAAACATTCGGATCATTCTTAAAATCGTTAACAACCTTTTTAAAAGCTTCTGAAGCCATATCGTACTCCTGCTTGTAAAAATGTGCCTTTCCCATCAGCAGCCAGGCGTCATCAACAAATGCATTGTATTCTTTTTTGCTGAAAAAGGCCCGTTGTTCTTCGGTCAGATTTTTCTTATCCTTCACCTTGGGTTTGGCAGTAATTGAGTGCAGCGTAATCAGCTTGGAGCATTTTTTGATTGTTCTGTCCATATCCGCGCTGGCAATGGCAACGGCATCTTTCCCGGAGTATTTGAAAATGGGAAGAATTTCAGAATAATCATCAGTGAATTGCTTTTCTATTTTTTCAAGACCTTTATTATAGCTTTCCTGGCCATTGAAAAGCACGTTGTATTTTGCAGTGAGATTGTGGTAAGCGCGTGATAAACCTGTATTCTTCTGTGCGCTGCATCCCCAGAGTAAAACCAAAAGCAGGGAAACGGCAATATGACAAAAAGCTTTATTCAATTTCTTTAATTTTTGATCAGATGACAACAGCCGTATTCATTGGAGAACATATTTACCAACAGTAAAGCTAACTTTAATTCTGTTGTTTTATTTCCCGGCTACAAATTTATTTATTGTGGGCTAAAGAAAAAAACTGCGGTAAAAGCCGCGTAATTATTACTGTAATTTGGTATAGGCGAGGGATATTACACTCAGTGATACCTGGCATGTTGCCATAATCGAATTGGCGCATGCTTCAATGGTTGCTCCGGTTGTAATCACGTCGTCAACAAGTAAAATATGTCTGTTGTTCAAGGCTGCAATATCCTGAACCTGAAAGGTGTCTTTCACATTCAGCCAACGATCGAACCGATTCTTGCGGGTTTGTGTTGCAGTCTTCATTTTCCGGGTAATCAGGTTGTTTCTGACAGGGATATGTAAAACCTGCGACACACCTTCGGCAATCAATTCGCTTTGGTTATAGCCTCTTTTGCGCTGCTTTGCCGGATGCAGTGGAACCGGAATGATCATGTCGGCATATGAAAAGGGGGTATCCCTGAGTTCAAGGCCAAACAACCTGCCCATCTCAAGGCCAACCTGCCGTTGATCTTTGTATTTAAGCTCATGCAGTATTTTCCGGTAATTGCTGTCTTTATTAAAAAAAATAAAAGAGGTGGCATTCCTGAGCAGTACACGCCCCCAAAATATTCGGGCCACCTCGTTTTCAGTATTGTTGTGAAATTTGGTTCGCGGCAATTCCACATAACATGACAGGCAAAGTACTTTCTCGTTGTTCAGCAAAACATTTCCACAGGCTACACAGGTCCTGGGATATATCAGATGCAACAAGCCGCCGCTTAGTTTTTTCAGCATAACGGATTTTAATTAGCTGATGCTGGCTGACTACGAGTCAGTTACTTTTATTTCATAACTGATATCAACTCCTTTCTTGAGTGTGGCGCTTACGCCGCAATATTTCTCCTGAGAAAGTTCAATGGCATGTTTTAACTTTTCTACCGGAAGGTTTTTACCGGTAAACTCATACACCAGGTGAATGGATGTAAACTGCTTCGGGTGCTCATCGGTTAATTGTCCTTCAGTTCTTATGTTGAAGCCGGAAACTTCCACCTTCATTTTTTTCAGTATGGCAATCACATCCATTCCGGTGCAGCCGGCCAATGAAGCCATCAGCAATGGTTTTGGCCTGGGGCCCAGGTTTTTTCCGCCAACAGCAGAAGAGGCATCGAATAAAATGCGGTGTTCATCTATGCTGGCCTCAAATGCCATGTCACCGGCCCACTTAACATTAATTACATCTTTCATTTTTTTTGCTTAATTTGGTAACTTTATTGTAAAAATAGTCAATTTCGCAGTGTCATTATCTCCTTATGAAAAACCAGGCCCCATTACCCCAAAAGGAATGTTTTATTGACAGTTCCTCTATTTTCAGACACCTTACTCCTGAAGAGCTGGCCAGCATACCTATTGACCAGGAGCCAGACACTTATAAGCGGGGTACGATCATATACTCGGAAGGCAGCAGAATTAATGGCTTCTACTGCGTTCAGAAAGGAATCATTAAGATTTTTAAAACGGGTTTTGATGGCAAGGAGCAGATTATCCGGTTTGCCAAAAAAGGTGACATTATGGGTTTCAGGTCAACCATTACCCGTGAGCGGGCTTGTACTTCTGCAAAAGTTCTGGAAGATGCACTTATCTGCTTTGTTCATGCTGAAACCGTACTTGAATTTGTTAAGAATAACGGGACCTTTGCCCTTGAACTGCTGCAGATAGCCTGCAAGGAATTGGGAGAGGCAAACGATTACATTACTGACATTGCTCAGAAAACAGTGCGTGAAAGACTGGCGGAGGTTTTGATTCACCTGCGTAAAGACTTTGACCTCGACAGTGAAAAGTATCTTCAGATTACGCTAACACGCGAAGAGCTGGCCAACATGGTGGGCACCGCTACGGAATCGGTTATCAGGCTGCTTTCTGAATTCAAGCAGGACGGCCTGATTGAGCTGCACGGACGCAGGATCAAGATGCTTGATGAAAAATCACTCTACAAGATTGGCAACCTGAATGACTAAGGATTCATGGATTGGAACGCCATACTTTTTGCATTCGGACTGACTCTTTTTGCTGGACTTGCCACAGGAGTTGGCAGTGCCATTGCTTTTTTTGCGCGTACTACAAACACAAGCTTCCTCTCCGTTTCGCTGGGATTTTCGGCAGGGGTGATGATATATGTATCGTTGATTGAAATATTTTCAAAAGCCAAATTGTCATTGACTTCGGTTTTGGGAGAAGTCAACGGGTACTGGGCAACTGTTGCCTCCTTTTTTGGGGGGATTCTCCTGATCGCTATTATTGACAGGCTGGTACCGGAAATGGAAAACCCACATGAACTCAAACGTATTGAAGAAGCAGAACATCCATCGGAAGAATTTAAGAAAAAGAAGCTTCTTAGAATGGGTATGTTTTCTGCCCTGGCCATTGGCATTCATAATTTCCCTGAAGGATTGGCAACATTTACCGCGGCACTTCAGAATCCGGCCCTTGGAATTGCCATTGCAGTGGCCATTGCCATTCACAATATTCCCGAAGGTATTGCTGTTTCGGTGCCGGTTTATTACGCTACCGGAAACAAGAAAAAGGCTTTCTGGTTGTCTTTTTTATCAGGTCTAGCTGAACCTGTTGGCGGTATTGTGGGGTTTCTTATTCTGATGCCGTTTCTCAACGAGGTGGTATTTGGCGTTTTGTTTGCTGCGGTTGCCGGTATTATGGTATTTATTTCAATTGATGAATTGTTACCGGCTGCCCGGGAATATGGCAAGGCCCATTTATCAATATATGGTGTGATCGCAGGCATGATTGTTATGGCCGTCAGCCTTCTGCTATTCGCCTGAAGCTAATTTAGTAAAACTATAAAATTGATCTGAATTGCTGACACGGGAACAGGAAATACAAAAAGCCTCATGGGTAGGCATTATTGGCAATGCCACTTTGTCAATCCTGAAAATTACCGCCGGAATGATATCCGGAAGCCTTGCTGTTATTGCCGACGGGGTAGATTCTTCAAGTGATGTCATCACTTCGGTTATCACGCTGATCACTGCCCGGTTACTTACCAGACCGCCTAATAAAAAATACCCCTATGGCTATGATAAGGCCGATACCATTGCCACAAAGCTGTTGTCGTTTGTTATTTTCTTTGCCGGGGCTCAACTTTTTATTTCCACTATCAGGAAATTACTTTCGGGAGGAAGTACGGAAATCCCGACCAAGCTGGCTGTTATCATAACCATCATATCAATTGCAGGTAAATTGCTGTTGGCCTGGCATCAGACCCGGGTTGGTAAAAAAACCGATAGTTCCATGCTCATTGCCAATGGTAAAAATATGAAAAATGACATACTGATTTCAAGCTCGGTATTAACCAGCCTGATCTTCATCTATATTTTCAAAATGCCTGTATTGGACACCATTTTTGCGCTTATGGTGAGTATGTGGGTACTTTGGGTGGCCTTTAAAATATTCAAAGAGACTAGTTTTGAACTTATGGATGGTACCAAGGACTGTACTATTTATGAGAAGATATTTGATGCCATTGATGCAGTTGAGGGAGCGCATCATCCACACCGGGTAAGGGCCCGGAATATGGGTCATAAAATAATGATTGCCATTGACCTTGAAGTTGACGGGGACCTTACCCTGCGTGAGGCACATGAAATTGCCCACAACGTTGAGGAATCAATCAAATCAAAAATTACCAATGTTTTTGACGTAACCATTCATGTTGAACCACTGGGCGACCAGAAGGCCGAAAAATCGCTGGGGGTCACCAAGTCCAGTTTATAAATACCCGCTGTATTTTTTTAGCCATAATGAAAACTTTCATACCTTTTGCAAATATTATTTAAACATGGCAGGTAAAAAGCAAAACAAAAAGAAACCCGGAATCAGCAAAAAAGAGTTGTCGAACAGTATACTGGCTATTTTCTCAGCCCAGTCGAAAAAAACTTTCAATTATAAGCAGCTGGCCAGTTCTCTGCTCATAACAGACTCAGCCGAAAAGAGACTGATCACAGAACTTCTTTATGAATTCAAGGAAAAAGGTACGCTTGAAGAAACCTCTACAGGCAAGTTCCGGCTCAAGGCAACCGGAGGTACCATTATCGGAACTGTGGACATGGCCCGGGGAGGTTATGGCTATATTGTATCTGATACACTGAAAGATGATGTTTTTATCTCGCAGAATAACCTGAATCACGCACTGAATGGCGATACAGTTAAGGTTTTGGTGTATGCTCAAAGGAAAACCAAGGGGCTCGAGGGCGAGGTAGTTGAAATAATTGAACGGGCCCGTGAAACTTTTGTGGGAACTGTTGAATTGACAGGCAAATTTGCCTTCCTTGTTCCCGATACCCGACAAATGCCTTTTGATTTGTTCATACCCCTGGAAAAGCTCAATGGAGCCCGCCAGGGTCAGAAAGCCATAGCAAAATTAACTGAATGGCCCAGGAATGCAAAAAATCCATTCGGCGAAATTGTTGAGGTACTTGGAAACCAGGGCGACAATGATACCGAAATGCATGCCATTCTGGCGGAATTCGGACTACCCTTTAAATTTAACGAGGAAGTAGAAGAAGCCGCCGCCCTGATTAGTGACCGGATCACAGCCGAGGATTATAAGTTACGCCGCGATTTCAGGACCGTAACTACATTTACCGTTGACCCTGATGATGCCAAGGATTTTGACGATGCCTTATCCATTCAGCCCATATCTGGCGGAAAATGGGAAGTGGGAGTTCATATAGCCGATGTTACACATTATGTAAATCCAGAAGCCATTATTGATGAAGAGGCCCTGCAGAGAGGCACTTCTGTTTATCTCGTGGACCGGGTTGTGCCCATGCTTCCGGAAAGGCTTTCGAATTTTATATGTTCATTGCGGCCCAACGAGGACAAGCTTTGTTTTTCCGCTGTTTTTGTTATGAATGATGAAGCTGCTATACTGGAAGCCTGGTTCGGACGAACCATCATCAAATCCGACAGGCGTTTTACCTACAGGGAGGCACAACAGATTATCGATTCAGGCGAAGGAGAGTTGAGCCGTGAAGTACTCAAATTGAATGAGCTGGCAAGAATTCTGCGCCAAGAAAGATTTAAAAACGGAGCAGTGGCATTTGAACGGGAAGAGGTCAAAATTGAAGTGGATGAAAAGGGCCGGCCTGTAAAAATAGTTGCCAGGGAACACGGCTTATCCAACGAAATGATTGAGGAATTCATGCTGCTTGCCAATAAGCATGTTGCTGAATTTGTTGGTAAAATAAAGGATAAATCTGAAAAGAAAACCTTTGTATACCGGGTACATGACCGCCCTGACAATGAAAAATTGCAGAAGTTTTCGAATTTTATCAAACGCTTTGGTTATAAACTGTCCCTGAAATCAGGAAAAGACACTGCCTTGTCGTTGAACCGGCTTTTGGATGACGTGAAGGGAACCCGTGAGCAGGATATTGTGGAGAATCTGGCTCTTCGGTCAATGGCCAAGGCCATTTATACAACCGACAATATCGGACATTATGGGCTTGCTTTTGATTACTATACCCATTTCACTTCTCCAATCCGCAGATATCCCGATATGATGGTTCACCGGCTTCTGGCAGATTACTTATCCGGTGCTGCTTCAAGAAACCAGAAGCAGTATGAAAAAATGTGCCGACATGCCTCAAAAATGGAGGTGCTGGCCATGGAAGCTGAGCGGGCTTCCATAAAATACAAGCAGACCGAGTTTATGAAAGATAAAGTAGGGCAGCAGTTTGACGGAGTTATTTCGGGCGTTACGGAATGGGGGATATACGTGGAAATTATTGAGAACAAATGTGAGGGGATGATTCCTATGCGTGACCTGGCAGGAGATTTTTATGAATATGATGAAGACAGTTACTGCATCAGGGGAAGAAGAACCGGTAAAAAATACCAGATGGGCGATCCCATTCAGATAGCAGTAGTAAGGGTGAATATGGAACGCAAACAAATTGATTTTGCGTTGGCGGGTGACGAATAAGACAAAAACCAGGTTTCATGGTTCTGAATTATATATGGATCGGATTTTTTCTTGTGGGCTTTCTGGTCGCCCTGTTCAGGGTATTGGGATATTATTTCCGTGACTTTTTCCTGGAACAGTTCCACTTTATTTTCACTGTTGCCGACAGGGATGTATTCTCTGCCATAGTGCAGAGCACTTTTGACATGGCCAAAACAAGCGTTGAGATTTCCATTTACCTGATTGGTGTGATGACACTCTGGTTGGGTATAATGAAAATTGGAGAAAGGGGAGGAGCCGTAGGGGCTCTTTCACGAATCATGAATCCGCTTTTCAGTCGCATTTTTCCGGAAATTCCCAAAAACCATCCTGCCATGGGGTCGATTTTGATGAATTTCAGCGCGAATATGCTCGGGTTGGATAACGCGGCAACACCGCTGGGATTAAAAGCAATGAAGGAACTGCAGGAGATCAATACCGAGAGTTCAAAAGCATCCAATGCGCAAATCATGTTCCTGGTGTTGAATACGTCAAGCCTGACCCTGATCCCTGTAAGCGTGCTTGCCATGAGGGTGGCATGCGGGGCAAAGGTTCCCACCGATGTTTTCATACCCATCATACTGGCCACTTTTTTTTCTACCATGACCGGGTTGATCTATGTAAGTATCAGGCAGCGCATCAATCTGTTCAATAAGGTGGTTCTGGCCTACCTTGCAGGCATTACGGCTTTCATTGCAGGCATCATTTTTTATCTGAGCCGGCTCCCGCAACCCATGGTTGAGTCGAGGACAGCATTTGCAGGTAATTTCATCCTGTTTCTTGTGATCATTGTTTTTATCGCGCTGGGCATCCGGAAGAAGATCAACCTGTATGAAAGTTTTATTGAAGGAGCAAAAGAAGGTTTTGGGGTGGCCGTGAAAATCATCCCTTACCTGGTAGCCATGCTTGTGGCCATTGGCGTTTTCAGGGCATCCGGGTCGTTTGACTTTTTGATGGATGGTATTGGAGGGTTGGTTGCCATTTTCGGGATTGATACCCGGTTTGTTGATGCCCTTCCGGTAGCTTTTATGAAGCCATTGAGCGGAAGCGGAGCACGTGGTCTCATGGTTGAAACCATGAACTATTTTGGAGCCGATTCGTTTGCAGGCAGGCTGGCCTGTATTATGCAGGGTTCCACTGAAACTACTTTTTACACAGTAGCAGTTTATTACGGGGCAGTGAATATACGCAATACAAGATATACGGTAACAGGAGGACTGCTGGCCGATCTGGCAGGAGTGATCGCTTCCATTTTTATTATGTACTTGTTTTTTGGAAAGAGCTGATCGGTGATCAGCGGATCCTATAGCTGATTCCCAGGGTCAGGTAGTTGTTGAAGTCGCCTTTGGAGTGCCCGAAAATTTTGCCAAACCAGCTGTAAAAAGATCCTGCCGATTCCAGATCGCGGATTGAAAAGATAGAATAGGAATAACGGATATTTACAGCAAATTTTTGAGTGATGCTGACTTCTGCCCCAATCAGCAAGCCCAGATCAAATTTATGAAAGTCAACCAGGTATTCATTGGGAAGTTTTCCGGCTTCATCCGCTCCGGCAGCTTTGAACAGATATCCGGGAATCAGCCCCAGCTCTAATGCTCCTATGTTTCTATACTTCAGCGATGCCATAACCGGCATGTCAATATAATGCAAGCCCAGCAGATACGATCCGGTATTGTCGTCAGCGGCTGGTTCCCGTGCCCCTCTTGAAGTATATTTAATTTCCATCCGGGCGTCGAGCCAGGGAAGTAATTCAGCAGAAACAAAAACACCTGCCTGCAGTCCCGGCTTGTTATAGCCTGAATAAGAATCACCGTCGACCTGTGATGCAGTAAAACCCGCAA
>CAYTNC010000067.1:4850-12403 GCA_964438935.1 uncultured Bacteroidales bacterium | reverse complement strand
AAGACAATAGTTTATGAAATAACCTGCCGGCACCGGCAGGTGCCTTGATGCTGGTACTTCGGGTTCTTGAAAGCCGAATAAATATCCAAAATGCTATATACAGCGAGTGATAATAGTAAGCTGCCTTTTTTACAAGTAACCGGTTTGATACAAGTGCTCTTATATCTGCAAGGCTATACCTTTTGAAATGCCCGTTATATTCATCATAATTGGTCCATAATTCCTGTCGCGCCGGAACTGTGACAACCAAATACCGCGCGTTTTTAAATTGGGTGCGGATCCTGTCGATGAATTCTCCCGGACTTTCCAGATGCTCAAGTACATCAAACATTAAAACCGTTTCAATGCTTTCCCGCACTGAGTCCGGCAATGAAAAAGCATCCTGGTTGGTGATAATTTTACCTTCGCACCCCGGTAAAGGCAAGGCATCGCCCAGCTCAACGCCCATGCAATCCATCTGATGTGATAAAAGATGAGTCAGTACCACACCCCTGCCGCAACCTATTTCCAGAATCTTACTCTGATGAAGCCGGTTTCTTTTCAGGAATCGCCTGATCACCCTGTTGCGGGAATGATTCCAGTAATGCTGATCAACACCATCAGGATAAATGGCCGAAAACTGCTCCTTGCTGAATGCCGTGTTACTCATTGAATAAACCAAACAGAACTGCAATATAGCAATTATAATTACTAAAAATTTGTAATTTGGCAACTCTTAACCACCATTAAATCCCATTATGCAAGGCGTTCGCGACTTCATCATAAGCTTTACAAAAAATCATCCTTTGGTGCTTTTTTATTCAGTGCTTGCCCTTATCGGTTTTTTCTATTTCTATCACATCATATTGTTCAGCCCGCCCCAATCCATACATCGCTGGCGGCAAGCTGACTGCCTTTCGATAACCCTGAATTACTACCAGCATGGGATGAACTTTATCAAACCCGAATTGCACCTCCAGATATCCGACAACATGGATTCAGGATATGCTGCCTGTGAAGCTCCATTGCTTTATTACTTCGTTGCCCTGTTATACAAAATCTTCGGTCCGCACGAATTTATTTACAGAATGGTGAACATGCTCATTCTCTTTATCGGATTGGGTGCGCTTTTCAGGATTTCTCTCCGCCTGCTCCACAACTTTGTTGCTGCAGCTTTTGTACCGCTTCTTGTGTTTGTTTCTCCTGTTATGGCCTATTACGGAAACAACTTCTTAACCGACTCTACCGCGTTGGCGCTGGTATTTATTGGCTGGTGGCAATACCTCAGGTATATTGAAAAGGGCAATTACAAATTGTATGCTGTTGCTATTTTGCTGTTCTCACTGGCAGGACTCCTGAAAGTTACCTTGCTGATCAACCTGGCGGCCCTGGGTTGCCTGGGAATAGTCTGGCATTTACGCATCCGGATCTTAAGAGATCACCGGCAATTGTTCCCGGGTGCAATGGCATCTTTTCTACCCATGATGATGAGTTTAGTTATTGTTGCCGCATGGTACCTGTATGCCATCTATTATAACCGCTTGCACAACACAACTGCCTTTCTCACCTCAATAACCCCCTGGTGGGCTGTAAGTAAAGAATACCGAAAAGAAATTGCCCCCATGATCCTGGGCAATATGCCTATTTATTACTCACTTTTCATACGCTATTTGTTGTTAGCTGCCCTGCTTGTTTACATCATTTTCTTCAGACATATCCCCAAATACCTGGGCATACTCACCGCTTTGCTTATTGCAGGAGGATTTATTTATATCAATTTGTATTTTACTCAGTTTATTTTTCACGACTATTATCTGATTGTCCTTTTCAGTTCGATTGCTTTTTTGGTTTTAGCAGCATTACTGGCCATCAAACACAAATATCCCAGGATTTTTGGCTCATGGATTTTTGCTGTATCATTGATTGTCATCCTTGTTTTTAATATCATTCATGCCCGCAAAGAAATGCAAAGACGGTATTTTGGTTCAAAACGGGAAACACCGGTATTTGAATCACTCTTTACTGTTCGTCCTTATTTGAATTCAATTGGAGTGAAACCCGCAGACCGGATAATCAGCATACCCGACTATACCTATTGTTACACATTGTACCTGATGAACCAGCCAGGGTACAGGATAGCGAAAATAGATTCAACCACTCCCGCGTTGATTTGCGAAATGATTGACCATGGTGCCCGTTACCTGGTAGTTAATGACTCAACTTACCTGAATAAACCAGAGTTAAGAGACTTTACTGAGAATTTAGTCGGGCATTATCAGGAGGTTAAAATATTCCGTCTGAGCTCTTATTCGCCTAATGATTCATTAATAAAAAAATAGTTCAATAAGGAATTTCAACATGTCCCGTCAGGCAAAAATCGCCATTGAGCTGATAATCATCCTTTGCATGTGCTGTTTCCCGCTGTTCTTCAGGTTGGATGCACTACCGGTAAGAATGTGGGACGAGGCGCGAAATGCTGTTTCTGCACTTGAAATGCTGCAGAATAAAAATGTTGTAGTCAGGTATTTCGATGGAAATCCGGACTCATGGGATGTCAAACCACCCCTGCTGATCTGGCTTCAGGTGATCTCCATGAAGATTTTCGGAGTAAACGAACTGGCCGTGCGGATGCCCTCAGCTGTTGCTGCACTGCTTACCGCTTTTTTCCTGATTTATTACTTTCACCGCTTTCATAACAAACGTTATATTGGTTATATCGCCGCCTTTGTTTTGGTTACATCCCAGGGCTATGTTGAACAACACCTGGCCCGGACCGGTGATCATGACGCTTTGCTTGTATTGTTCACTACCCTGATCATCCTGCTGTATTACGAGTTTTTAACCCGCAGTGAAAACAGCAACCTGAAATTAGGTACGATTACCGCACTGCTCATTTTAGGCGTTTATACCAAAAGCATTGCCATCATGATGATTCTGCCGGGTCTTTTATTAATGACCCTGGTATACGGAGAACACCGTAAGATTTTCATGAACAGGTGTTTTTACTTGTGCGTTCTTGCATTTCTGCTGATATGCGGCAGTTATTACCTGCTGCGGGAACATATGCAACCCGGTTATTTAAGCATTGTATGGAATGAGGAATGGTTCCCCCGTTACCTGAACACGAACGAAAGATTTTATATCGGATCCTTCTTTTTCTATATCAGGAATCTTGCGCTTTCCAGGTATGCCTATTGGCTTTATTTTCTGGTTGCTGCCACCATCATTTTATTGTGGCAATCCCGAAAACAGAAAAGAAGTCTGCCCGTTTACCTCATGGTTAATTCCTTGCTCTTTTTGTTGGTTATTTCCGCGGGTTCCAAGAATATCTGGTATGACGGTCCGCTATACCCTTTGATGGCTGTTATCATTGCACTATTACTGGTACAGGTGCCCCGGTTCATGTTTTCCCTGGCCAGGAAAAACACCTCACTGGTTCATGCAGCCGGTTACCTGCTGCTGGCTGCCCTTTTTATCAGTCCCGGTATCATCATCATGAAAAAGGTTAATAGGGTACATGAATACAGCTGGGACGAAGATTTATATGCAATTCCCAATGTCCTTAAAAATCCTGTTAGGTACCCTGAAATAATGAATAAGTCGTTCAAAGTGGTATTCAGTGATTACTACGGACATGTGCTATTCTATGCTGAAGCGCTTGAATTCAGGCAGAAAAAATCAATACCTGTCATACATCCCGGAAAACTTGCTATTGGTGAGTATATACTGATCTCTGAAACAATTACGCTGGAAAAAATAAGCAAAAGCTATCTTTGCGAAAAGAAGTGTGAGTATGGACATGTAACACTTCTGAAAATCACCGGGGATCTTCAATCCGGTCGTCCACAATAAAGCGGGGCCTTCTTTTTACTTCCTTGTAAATTTTTCCCAGGTATTCGCCGATTATGCCAATACACAGGATCTGTATACCTCCCAGGAAATAGAAGGGCAGCACGGTGGAAAACCATCCGGCTATGGTTCTGCCGGTCAGATAAGCCCACAAGGCATATACCATAAGTAAAATACAAATGATAAAAACCAGGAAACCCAGAACGGTAATTATTCTCAGAGGCACTGTGCTGAAAGAGGTGATTCCGTCAAGCGCCAGGGAGATCATTTTTTTCAGCGGATACTTGGTTGTGCCGGCCGTGCGTTCAATCCGGGCATAATGAACAATAGACGTGTTGAAGCCCATCAGTGGAAAAATGCCTCTCAGAAAGAGATTCACCTCGCTGAAATGCTCCAGTTCATCATTCACCCTGCGGCTGGTAAGCCGAAAGTCGGCATGGTTGTGCAACACGTTTATTCCCAAAATTTTCAGAAACCTGTAAAAGATATAGGCCGTAGTTCTTTTGAAAAAAGTATCTGTTGTTCGCTTATTCCTTACTCCAAATACAATGTCGTTCCCCTGCCTGAATTTTTCAACCATCTGCACTATAACACCCGCGTCATCCTGCAAATCTGCATCAATAGATACCAGGCAATCTGCATCTTTCCGGAATTCCAGCAAACCCGCCAGCAGTGCATACTGGTGTCCCCGATTGGCTGCCAGCCGGATGGCCCGTATCCGCGGATTTCTTACTGAAATCTCACCGATCAGTTTCCAGGTCGCATCTTTGCTGCGATCATCCACAATACCAATAAAGCTTTTGTTGTCAACAAGCCCCTGTTCTGCAAGTCTGAAAAGCAGTTCTGAAAGTACTTCAATACTGGAGGCAATAACTTCCTGTTCATTATAACAGGGTACCACAATTCCCAATACCGGCGGATGATTTTCCATGTCAACCTGTTTTATTGCCTGATCAGGTAATGTTGGGCTGGGCAAAGGCCGCCACATCTTTGCTGGAGATCTCCTTATCGCAAAGAATGATGAGTCGTTCCAGCACATTTCGGAGTTCCCTGATATTACCCGTCCACTTTATCTTTTGCAGATCACTGATGGCATCAGGCTGAATGATGGTTTTGGGCCGGCCGTATTCAGTGCATATTTGCTCAATGAAGTAATCGGCCAGCAGGGGTATATCTTCCAGTCGTTCTTTTAGTGCAGGTACCTGGATAATAATAACCGACAAACGGTGGTATAAATCTTCCCTGAAATTTTTCTGTGCTATTTCTTCCTTCAGGTTTTTATTGGTGGCAGTAATTACACGCACATCCACATCAATATCCTTATCGCTGCCAACCCGGCTTATTTTATGTTCCTGCAATGCTCTCAGCACCTTTGCCTGGGCCGACAGGCTCATGTCTCCCACTTCATCAAGGAAAAGCGTTCCGCCATGGGCCTGTTCAAATTTACCCTTGCGTTGCTTGATGGCTGAAGTAAAGGCACCTTTTTCATGTCCGAACAGCTCGCTCTCTATTAATTCCGAAGGAATGGCGGCACAATTCACCTCCACAAAAGGCATGCCGGCACGTGCACTTTTCTCATGCAACCAGCGTGCTACCAGTTCCTTGCCGGTTCCGTTATCCCCGGTGATGAGTACACGGGCATCGGTGGGGGCAACGCGCTCTATTATTTCTTTTACCCGGGTGATAACAGGTGATTCACCTACGATATCAAATGTTTTGCTTATTTTACGCTTCAGTACCCTGGTCTCGGTAACCAGGTCGTTGCGCTCTGTGGCATTACGGATGGTAACCAGCAGGCGATTCAGATCCAGGGGTTTTTCAATGAAATCGTAAGCCCCTTTTTTGATAGCCTCCACAGCTGTGTCAATATTACCATGGCCTGAAATCATGACAACAGGTACATCATTGGCCTTTTCATGAAGTTTTTCGAGCACTTCAATACCATCCATGCCCGGCATTTTAATATCACACAGCACTATGTCGTAGTTGCCGTTGCTGAATAGCTCCAATGCCTCTGTGCCATTCGTAGCCAGGTCTACCTTGTGTTTTTCATATTCCAACACTTCCTGCAACGTGTTGCGGATGCTTTTTTCATCGTCAATAACCAGTATCAAAGCCATAGATCAGAGTGTAGCGGTTTTCAGATTCAGCACTTCGAATATGACACCTTCCTTAAGAGAAAAGTTCGACTGGATCAGCCGGGTTAATTTGAATTTCTGAAGTACAAATTTCACTATGAGTATAGCCACAACGATCATCTCTATCCGCATGCTTTCCAAACCTTTCATTTGCTTACGTTCCTTCAGCGTAGAATTGATCAGTCTCTGGTATATGTTTTCAAAATCAGTAAGGTCAATAACCACTGCTTCAGGTGAAATTCCGGTTTCCGGTTCACAGTGCGAATCGTCTTCGCGGATCATGGCAGTAAGGGTTTCGAAGGTACCTGAAGCGCCTATCAGCGTTGTGATTTTATGTTTTCTGATTTCCTCAATCAGATCCGAAAGCCTTTCCTCCAGATAATTTGAAATATATTCAATTTCTTCAATGGTAATGGGATCCGAAGGCCTGAACTTGGTCAGGAGTCGTGCAATACCCAGCGGATAGCTTTTCTTGAAGAAAACCTGCTCCTTATTGGCAATTACGAATTCATTGCTGCCACCACCAATATCCAGAATCAGCACCTTCTCACTGTTCAGCGGTACGGCCTGCCGAACCCCGAAGTATACCAGCTCGGCCTCACGGTCGCCATTGATAACCTCCACCTCGAGGTTGAATTTCTGCTGGATCATCTTTACAAACTGTTCACCGTTTCGCGCACTCCGTATGGCTGAGGTGGCAAAGGCAAAGGTTCTTTCCGAGTGGTGTTCACGAATAGTTTGCAGGTGGCGGTCAATGGCATTCATTCCACGGGTAATGGCATCAGGCCTGATTTCCTTTTTGTCAATTCCACTCTTACCAAGTTTCACAGGCAATTTGCTGCTGTAAACAATCTTGAAAGCCTGATCCACACCAATATCAGCAATAAGCAAATTAAAGGTGTTGGTTCCCAAATCAATAACAGATATGCGCATAGGTAGTTTTCGAAATATAACCCTGAATTTCAGGTTTGGACACTACTAAAGTAGCGTTTTTTGAAGTAAATTAAAAATTTCAGGCGGATATTGCAGTTTCTGGTTCCCGCAGAAGAATTTCCCGCAGAAGAATTTCTCGCGGATTGAAGAATTTCTCGCAGATAAAATCAGATTGAGCAGATTATCGCAGATTTTTTGAAGAATTTCCCGCAGAAGAATTTCTCGCAGATCTTGCAGATTGAGCAGATCTTGCAGATTTTCTTATTCGTCATACTTCGACAAGCCTGCCTGCCGGCTAGGCAGGCTCAGTATGACTGCCAGACTGCACAACTAAAGTGACCAGCCTGTTATCTTCTGTCTTGGCTCTTGGTTCTTGGTTCTTGTCGCTCGTCCCTTGTCCCTTGTCTCTTGTCCCTATCTAATACTTAATCCACTTCCACAACTCGGCGTAATTCACCTTCTTTCCGTACATGAGAATGCCTGTGCGGTATATCTTGGCAGCCAGCCAGGTGGTACCCAGAAACGTAACAATCAGCAACACTGCCGATAACAACAACTGCATGGGCGGAACGTCAAAGGGTATTCGGGCCATCATAACAATGGGCGATGTCAGCGGTATGATGGAGAAAATAACCGCCATTTTCCCCGAGGGAT
>CAYTNC010000067.1:0-4750 GCA_964438935.1 uncultured Bacteroidales bacterium | reverse complement strand
ATGGGCGATGTCAGCGGTATGATGGAGAAAATAACCGCCATTTTCCCCGAGGGATTGAGAAAAGCATTGATCATAACAATAATACCTATAACAAGCGGAACCGTTATGGGAAACATGAATTGCTGCGTATCGGTTTCATTATCTACTGCCGCACCAATTGCAGCAAACAACGACCCGTAAAGTATATAACCACCCAGGAAATAGAACAGGAATGCACCTATTACCAGGAGGATGTTTACCTCCTTCAGTTTCCCCATAATTCCATTAAAAGCCAGTGCCATTTCTTCTCTGTTGCCTGACTCGCTAACAGTTTGTCCGGCTGCCGGAGTAGAATTCATGATGTCTGAAGGGGCAACGATCTCGGTTGCAGCTTTGGCAGGTGGTTGAAAAAAAACAGACTGAGCTATTGCTGAAATAGCGAAGGTAAGAATCAGCCAGGCTACAAACTGAGTCAGACCAATGAGGCCAATCCCAATGATCTTGCCCATCATCAGCTGAAAGGGCTTCACCGACGATATAATCACCTCCACAATCCGGTTTGTCTTTTCCTCGAGCACACCCCGCATTACCTGGGCACCAAACATGAAGATAAAAATATAGATCAGAAATCCGGCAGCATAACCGAGCCCGCGCTTTACATCCGTGGTATCCTCTTGCTGGTTCGGCCAGTTTTTCCAGTTGATGCGCGTCAGGTTAATTTTAGTCTCAAGCGAATTGATCACTTCCGGAGGAATATTTTTTACCCTGAGCTTGTTGTCAAACAGAAATTTTTCAAGTGATTTGGAAATATGCACCTCCATGCCCATACTGGGTGTTTTCCGGTAATACAACTCAACAGATGTTTCCCTGCCGGCGGAAATAAGATTTTGCGACAAAAACAAAACGCCATCGTAATGCGCAGCTTCGTATAGTTTCAAAACATCAGGAAGACGTGCACTACTCAGGTAA
Source organism: uncultured Bacteroidales bacterium (assembly GCA_964438935.1). Taxonomy (GTDB): domain Bacteria; phylum Bacteroidota; class Bacteroidia; order Bacteroidales; family UBA10428; genus UBA5072. Next base: position 3,802 of record CAYTNC010000067.1, on the reverse strand, counting down.
GTGAATTTGATGTTTTCCTTGTTGGGAATCACATCCCTGAAAAACTGCAGTGAATCGGAAACAGGCTGTCCGTTTGCATCATACTCTACCACGGCTATCTCCCTTAAATCCTTGTCCTCCATGGTGGCAAACCAACCGGGCAAAACAATCAGGGCAGCAAAAAGTACCGGCCCAATGAGGGTCATGATGATAAACGATTTCTTTCTTACGCGTGTCAGGTATTCACGCCATACAATTAAGCCAATTTTGTTCATAGTTCATTCGGGTTTTGCTGGTTCTGGGCTTCCACAACATGGATAAAGATTTCGTTCATGGTAGGGATCACCTCATTGAATGAGGTAACCGATGCAACCGGCAGAATCAGGTTGAGCATGTTGTTGCCGCTGAGTGACCGGTCGGCTTTTATCTTAATCCTCGTATGATCTCTTTCTTCAACCAGTTCAATTACCTGGCACCTGCCATTAAGTTGATTTTTTACCAATTCTGCATCACCATTAAATCCTATTTCGAAGGTGTTCGATTTGTATTCCATCCTGATGTTGTGTACATCTCCCTCAAGAATAGTTTTTGCTTTGTTGATCAGCGTGATGTAGTCACAAAGCTCTTCAACAGAACCCATATCATGAGTTGAAAAAATAATCGTCGATCCCTTCTTTTTAAGCTCCAGGATCTCATTCTTCATCATATTCGCATTAATGGGATCAAATCCGCTAAAAGGTTCGTCAAAGATCAGCAATCTGGGTTCATGAATGATGGTGGTCACAAATTGAACTTTCTGCTGCATGCCTTTCGACAATTCCTCTACCTTTTTGTTCCACCAGGCCTGTATCTCAAATTTGGTAAACCAGTGTTTCAGCCGTTTCATGGCTTCGGCCTTGCTCATCCCTTTTAGTTGGGCAAGATACAGCGCCTGCTCACCAACTTGCATTTTCTTATACAATCCTCTTTCTTCGGGCAGATAACCGATATGGGCCACATCATTCGGTTGAAACTTCCGGCCCATGAAAAAAAGTTCACCTTCGTCGGGCATGGAAATCTGGTTGATGATTCTCAACAGGGTTGTCTTTCCGGCTCCATTAGGACCGAGCAAACCGTAAATCGAACCCTCGGGCACATTCACGGTAACACGGTCAAGAGCCAAATGGTTCGAATATCGCTTTACGATATCACGGGCGGTAAACAAATACATAAGGTTCGACAGGTTTTTCGATAAAAGGTCTAAATTAACTATTTACTCGAAATAGTTTTTCATACGGTCGAATAAATTTCGGTCTCCACTGCCCGGGTTGGGCTTAAAATTGGGAGACTCCTCCAACTTTTCAAGTATTTTGCGCTCATCGCGGGTGAGGCTCTTGGGTATCCAAACATTGATGCTTACCAGCAAATCTCCCTTTCCGTAAGTATTCACCTCAGGCAATCCCTTGCCTCTCAAACGCAATATTTTTCCCGGCTGTGTGCCCGGCTCAATCTTGATCTTCACCCTGCCGTCGAGCGTGGGAATTTCCACCTGGGCACCAATGGACGCCTGTGTTACAGTAACGTAAAGGTTATACAGGAGATCGTTGCCGTCACGGATCAGATCGGGATGCCCCTCTTCTTCAATAATTACCAGCAGGTCTCCGTTAATACCTCCACGCCGGGCAGCGTTACCTTTGCCTGAAACCGACAACTGCATTCCTTCAGCTACTCCTGCAGGTATGCGAACCGGTATCACTTCCTCTCCCCTGGTTACCCCTTCACCGGCACATTTCGTGCATTTGTTGGTTATTATTTTACCGTCACCGTTACAGGTGGTACAAACCTGGGTAGTGGACATCTGCCCGAGGAACGTATTGGTAACGCGGGTTACATGGCCCGTTCCACGACAGGTTCCGCAAGTATCATAAGAACTGCCCCCTTTGGCGCCGGTTCCGGAACATTCATTGCACTGAACATATTTGGATACCTTCAGCTTTTTCTCAACGCCTTTGTCAACCTCATCCAGGGTGAGTTTCACCTTCACACGCAGATTACTTCCCCTGGCCATTTGCCGGGATCCTCTTCCTCCTCCTCCGCGGCCGCTGGTGAATCCGCCAAAGCCCCCGAAACCCATATCGCTGAAAATATCACCAAAGTGCGAAAAAATGTCATCCATGGTCATGCCGCCTCCGCTGAAACCACCTCCTGCGGAACTGCCAACACCTGCATGACCAAACTGGTCATAACGGGCCTTTTTCTGAGGATCACTCAGCACTTCATAAGCTTCCGCTGCTTCTTTAAATTTATCTTCTGCCGTTTTATCTCCCTGATTGCGGTCGGGGTGAAATTTCAGTGCCTGCTTCCGGTAGGCTTTTTTTATCTCTTCAGCCGTTGCATTCTTTGTGACTTCAAGGATTTCGTAGTAATCGCGTTTTGACATAGTATTTTCTGTGTTTCCCCTCCGGTTAATTTTTATTCTCCAACAACTACCTTAGGATACCTGATCACCTTGTCGTGTAGCATGTATCCTTTTTCCACCACATCCACCACTTTACCTTTCAGTCCTTCTTCAGGTGCAGGAATCTTGGTGACAGCCTCATGCGAATCAGTGTTGAATTCCTGATGTAAGGCTTCAATTTCCTTGACTCCGTTTTGTCCCATAAAATCTTTAAACCGGTTGTATATCAGATTCATTCCCTCTTTGAGTGCATTGATATCCTGTGAATTGTTAACCATACTTAACCCTCTTTCAATATCATCTACAAAAGGGATCAGCTTTTTGAGAAGATCTTCAGAAGCAGTCTTGATCATATCGGCTTTCTCCTTCAGCGTGCGCTTCCGGTAGTTGTCAAATTCAGCTGACAAACGCAGGTATTTGTCATGCAATTCCTTTGACTTTTCTTCAATCGCCTTGATTTCCTCAAGTACTTTCTGATTATCCTGTTCTTCTTCAGGGGATTTTTCAGTTTCCTCACTGCTTACCTCCTGACCTGGCTCGGTGATTTCTTCCGCAGCTTCTTCTGATGGCGGGGTCGAAAACTTTTTCTTATTTGCCGTTTCGTTCTTTGCCTCTTCCTTTTTTTCTTTGCCTGTCATCTCAAAAGTTTTTTTTTAAATCGCGTAATCATTTGAAATCACACATCAAATTGCCTGCCATAGGTTTGCAAAACGACAATTTGGCAGATTAATTGAAACTACATGCACCATTTTCCGTATTAAAATAAACAACGGTTTTTTCCGTTAAAAACTCTGACAAAACAGTTATTACCAATTAACCAACTTGACACATGAGGCAATTCATACTTAAATTCTCCGTTGTTGTGGCCGTAATTTTGTCTGTTTCTTCAATAGGCTACTGTCAAAACGATCTTCCTGATGTATTTAAAAAGGAATCCATCCCCGCACAACTCAGGTACCTTGAGGAGCATACCCGTATCTACGAGAACTACAGGGCCATTCGTGAAGACATGTTCCGGATAATCAGCAAAAACACAGTGGACACACTTAAAAACGCCGAGAACAGGATTAACGGACTTCTGCAAAAAACCAATGCACTCAATGTGCGAATCGATTCACTGCAAAGCAGCCTCGAATCAACTGGCGCAAGTTTAGAAAAAGCCGCGAGTACCAAAAACAGCATCAGCATCCTGGGTATCGAGGTGAATAAAGTGGTTTACAATTCCGTTATGTGGGCCATTGTAGCTGGTTTGTTGCTGCTGCTTGCCATTGGATACTTAACCTTCAAGCACAACCGGATTACCACGGTGAAAACCCTGAAGGAGCTGGAAGTCCTGAAGGCTGAGTTTGAGGAATACCGCACAAAAACCCGCCTCGAACGCGAAAA
>CAYTNC010000066.1:0-12527 GCA_964438935.1 uncultured Bacteroidales bacterium | reverse complement strand
GGTATAAGGAAACTTCTGAGGTGGTTAGGATAAGCTTTCCTCTAATGTGGAAATGACCTCTTTGGAAACCTTTCTGGGATGTTTTTTCTTGATTTCTTTTAATATGCCCAGGGCTTTGTAGCCAAATTCAACAAGTCCTGCCGGGTTTTTATCAAAATTATAACTGCCGATACAAAATTCCAACTTGGAAATAATATCCTGAAAATCGGCAGGATTGATTTTACGGAAGGTCTGCGTGGCAAGCTCGCAGGCATCTCGGAGTCTTTCGCTTTTGGTATCCATGAACTAGGTTGTTTAGATAATTGGGGCTAAAGTTAAACCATTTTGAATTAATCAGCAAGCTTGTTTTTCAGATGTTGATACACTGTATTTTTGAGTGATTCATAGGTATGGTTTTCCGGATATACCGGAGGCAGAAATTCAACCGTTACCTTTCTGAAAAGTCTGGGGAACCTTGTGCCTGAGGGAAGGATATTATATGATCCATTAATGGCAACAGGTACTATGGGAACCTTAAGCTCCTGGCTCAAAATGGCAAAGGTTTGCTTGAAATCCCCAAGGGTCCCGGTCAGGGTTCGTGTACCTTCAGGAAAAATCATCAGGTTCTTACCTTTTTTTAGTACTTCTGCCAGTTTCTGAATGGATAATTTCAGGTCTTTATTGACATCAACCAGAATAATGTTATTCCGGCTTGCCATAAAACGCATGAAAGGATTATGGAAGTGCTTTTCTTTAGCGTAGACATAGGTTTTCTTTATGAACTTACGATTGAGAAGGGATGCAACCAGAAAACCATCAAGCACACTCTGGTGGTTTGGGGCAATGATACAAGCCTGATCAGGCAGGTTCTCAAGGCCCTTGGCTTTTAACCGCATCGACAATTTAAAAATTATCTGCAAAACATGATTCATGAAATTGTGCGTAAAACCTGATACCGGAAGCGTCAGATGCACTTTTTCCTTTAAAATTTGAGACCAGCTGATGCCTTCAAAATTTAGCCTTGTTTTTTTCTGATGTATGTATTCGGCAAGCTTGGTGACCGATGCATAGTCAGCCAGATTGCTTTCGGGGATTCCAACGCCGAAGGCCGTATCAATAAAAGCGGTCAGACTGACCCTACCCAGAGAGTCCAATGCAAGATCCAGTTCAATATGATCGTTGGGATGAACTGTTTGTTGCGTTTCATCTTCAAGGAATTTTTTAATTGCCTGGTATTCCCTGAATTTAGGCTCCTCCGATGCATCCTGTTTTTTTGAACCAGTCATTTCGGCGAGCTTAAAGCGCCGTACTTTGCCCAGCTGTGTTTTGGGTAACTCAGCGGCAGAGATGTGAAAACGCAATATTTTTTTATAGGGAGACACCACCCGGTTCACTTTGTCAACCACGTTCCACCTGATATATTCTTCTGCATCGTTGATTCCTTCCTCATTAAGCTTTCGGAAATCAGGTACCAGTATGGCCTGTAAAATACCATCTTTGAGGAATACCCCCGCCTCCTTAACAAATGCGGATTGCTTGAGAACCACCCTTTCCACTTCCTCAGGATTAATATTTTTGCCATTTGGCAGTACGATGATCTCTTTCTTGCGGCCGGTGATGTGCAGGTACCCGCTTTCATCCAAATATCCAAGGTCTCCGGTATACAACCAACCATCTTTTAAAACCTCTGCGGTTTCTTCGGGTTTGTTGTAATAACCCTTCATGACATTTTTACCAGCAACAATTATTTCTCCCTCCTCAAATTTCATTTGCAGGCCGGGAAGAAGAAAGCCGGGAACACCGGGCAAAACGGTTCCCGGGCGGGTAAAGGTAATCATGGGAGCTGCTTCTGTCATGCCGTAACCTTCAAGAATCTCAAATCCAAGGGTCTTGAATAGTTTAACCACTTCAGTGTTAACAGGAGCACCACCACATACGAGATATTTCAAATGACCCCCGAATTTCTTATGAACCGATCCGAAAAGAATTCTTGAGAAGGAAAGCGAATTCACGGCCCCGGCAAGGGCAAGCATCGTACGGGCTACGGCACTATGGCTGATTTTTTCGTGAAGTCCTTTATAGATGAGCTGATATAGCCTTGGCACACCAATCATGATACTTACCTCAAACTGTTTTAGAGTGGCAAGCAGGTCCTCAGCAGCCAGAGAAGTATTCAGCACCATGGTGCCTCCTGTGTGCAAAGGAATGATAATGGAACCCATCAACGGCAAAATATGATGAAAGGGTAATAACAACATGGTACGGTCTCCTGATGAATAAATAGGTACATCAAGGGATACTGCCGTAATATTGCTCAGCAGGTTCTGAAATGAAAGCATAACTCCTTTTGGACTTCCAGTGGTGCCGGAAGTATACATGATCAAGGCAGTTTTCTCAATCTCTTCAATTATAAAATCAGAAATTTCGTTTTCACTTTTGCCGGTTGTCAGGCTTTCAAAGACCAGTATTTCCGAAGTCTGTCCTGCATTCCGCAACGATTTCTCAATGAATTCCTGCTTTTCTTTGGAGCAGAAAACCATACGGGGGGCACAGTCTTTCAGGATATAGGTCACATCATCTTGAGAAGACAAGGCATCAATGGGTACAGCAATGCCCTTGTTTTTCCAAATGGCATACAGGGCCACAATCCATTCAGCACGATTTTCAGAAAATATGACTATCCGTTGATCATTAATATCGGGCAAAAGGGCAGCATAATCGCTGATCTGTCCGAGAAGCTGGTTGTATGTTATGGTAATGTTCTTGCCAACAAGGGCAGCCTTTTCCGAAGGTTCAATAAATTTTATCATTCGATGAATTTAATCCGGCAAAGGTACTACAATTTACCAAGAACAACAAAGATCAGACACCTAGCTGGATTTCACGCACAGCGCATCATTCAGCGCAATAATCGCCCGCCTGTAATCGTCACGGCCAATGACGAATTGCATATTCACCTGCTTCAGCGATTGTGAAAAGGCATCCACGTTAATTTTATTACTGGCAAGCGCTACTGTGGCTTTTGCCAGAATTCCAGGCTGGGCAATGTTAGTGCCGAGGGTACATATTAAAGCAACAGGTTTTACTGTTACTTCATAATATTTGCTCCTGAGATCGGCAATCAGGTCATTTGACAAATCTTCTTCCCAAATAACCTGTGTGATGCTGTTGGCGTTAGTTGCTTTAAGAATATAGCTGACCTTGTAATGCTCAAAAATCTGCATGATCTCACGGTCATAGCCCACCTGGCCCACCATCATAGGGTCGTGTATCTCTATTGCTATCACCTTATCGGTGCCGGAGATGATCTCAACCTTTGATTTTTCTCCAACATAATGTCTGGAAATCAGCGTTCCGGGATGATCCGGTTCAAAGGTGTTCTTAATACGAATGTTGATTCCTGCCATTTCAAGCGGCTTGGATGCTTTGGGGTGGATGGCTTCCATGCCGATATCTGCCAGCTGATCGGCTACGTTGAAATTGGTGAAACCTACCGGTATCGACTTGTCAACACCCACAATGTTGGGATCTGCCGATGAAAGGTGAAATTCCTTGTGAATTACAGCTTCATCAGCTTTTACTTCCACGGCCACCTTGCAGAATGTAACCTCGCTATATCCCCTGTCGAATTCACGCATGATACCTTCGGTGCCTTTGGTGTAACCTGTAACTATGGGTATGGTTGATGTGAAGTCAATATCTTTGAATGCCTTATGAATGCGCTCATCAATGGTGAGGTATTCCGAGTCGTTAAACCCGCACAGGTCCACAAAGGTGGCTTTGATATTTTTGTTCTCGAGAATATTAACTGAATTATAAGCCGAGTGCGCTTCCCCTATCGATGAAAGGATTTCACGGGCGGCCAGCAATATGTTCTGCCTGTTAACATAACCCGTTGCCAGCACATCAGCCAGGTTGTTTAAATAGCTCTTGGCCTTTGCCACACGTTCAGTAATGAATTCATCGGCTTTCTGCTGATTCAGACCAATGCTTTCAAATGTACGGTTGATGGCAATCAGCTTGTCCAGCAACTCCATCATGGCCCTGTTGTAATCAGTATGGTCGACAAACTGCTGGTAAATTCCTGGTTCTTTGGTCTTCTTATGCTCAAGCAACCAGTTGGTAACATTGTTGTAGGCCGAAACCACGAAGATACGGTTGTAATTACCAAAATCCGGGCGAGGTTTCATGATGATGTTATTCATCACATCCTGGAACTTCGACATGGAGGTTCCGCCAATTTTCTCAACTGTAAGCATGTAAATTCTATATATTGATAATGTATATTTTTACAAATCGCGTGCAAAAATAATAAAAAAGTAATTAGTACCAAGTATATGTGAAGTCATGTAGTCGGTGAGGAGCTGTGAGCTATGAGCTGTGATCTGCAATAGGAATTGAAGTGCAACCGAAACATGTCATTGTGAAGGAGGCACGACCGAAGCAATCTATATCTAGTAGCTGCACATTACAGATTAACTTCGTTGAGCTCCGCTTCGCTCCGGTTGCCACGCTCCACTTCGTTTCGCTCGCAATGACAGTTACTGCTACTGCTAATGCTACTGATTCTAATCGTCATACTTCGACAAGCTCTGTATGACAACGCCAGTCACACTGAGCCTGTCGAAGTGTGACTTAGTGCTGCCACTGCTACTGCCACTGCTACTGCTACTGCCACTGCTACTCTAAAACTCCACCCTGAAAAGTGCCTTATGCAACAGCATTCCGTCGGGTGCACCGTAATTGTAGCCAAGGACCATGGAAATCACTTTTTTGGTCATGGCGGCATCACCGGGATTTACAAACCACACTTCGGTAAACTGGATCATGCCTATGTTGTCGCGACTGTAATCCGCACCCGCCTCAATTTCCTCAACCTGCTTAGGGGTCAGCTTTTCGTTGGTTTGGTGGTTATAGGCTACTGCCTTTCCGGAATAAACCATGTTGAAAATGTTGCTGATCAGCAGGCTGTGATCAAGACCTTTCAGACATTGTACGGCCCAGGGATCATCGGGATTCGGATTGGTGATAATGACATCATAAATGATTGTGTCGGCTACCACAATCCCGTAAAGTGAATCCGTGATAACAGCCACAGGTTCATCTGCTGCTGTGGGCTTTGATTGCTTGCATGCCATAACAAGCAGGAACAGGCATGCCGGAATGATAAATTTGATATTCATGGTATGATTTGTTTTTTAAATGAAGGTTTCTGGTTAGTCTGATTTCAAGTAAATATCTTTGTCATTTAGATATAATAACCAATAAATGAACAAATATATTATCATTGTTTCATTCATGCTCATTTTACCGGCTTTTTCCTGCAGTGTATACAAATACTCCCCTGCAATTTCCGAGTCGGATCTGAATCTCCACATCAACTTTCTGGCATCTGACGAACTCGAAGGCAGGTATCCCGGAGCAGCTGGCGATTCATTGGCGGGACTCTATATCCAACAGCAATTCAGGGAGGCCGGATTAATACCGCAAAGACAGGCATTCTCCTTTTTGCAGGCTTACGAAAGAGGAAGTGGCTGCAGTCTGGGTATTGCGGGTAAAGGTGTTCCGGATTCTGCCTTTGCCCCTTTTTCATTTTCAGCCGATTCCTTGCTGAATGCTCCGCTGGTTTTTGCCGGTTATGGCATTAGCATAAAGGCCGACTCATTCAGCTGGAACGACTATGCTGGCATTGATGTAAAAGGAAAATGGGTTTTGGCACTGAGAGGCACACCTGGCTTGACCGCAGGGAATGAATACCTGGAAATGGCCTCGGATGACCGCGACAAGGCCATGCTGGCAAAAGATAACGGGGCAGGGGGATTGCTGCTTGTATCGGGCTATTTGCACGACTCAACGGAATCGCTTACTTCCCTGTCAAACATACAGTCATCCGCCGGTATTCCGGTATTTCATATTTCCCGGGCAGTGGCCGACAGCATGCTGAGAATTGCCGGCCGGTGTGTTCACGAATTGGAAACAGGTATTGCTTCTGCCGCCCGGCCTTTATCGTTCCCAATATCTGTGGCAGTTGAGGGTCAATCTACTATAAAACACATTATGGGCATTACCAGTAACTGGTATGCCGTGCTGAACAGCACCAACAAGGCAACTGCAGATGATTACGTGCTGGTGGGAGCACATTACGACCACCTGGGCGCCGGTGGAAAGGGCAGTTCATCTCGCAGGCAGGATACGGTTGCCGTTCACAACGGGGCCGACGACAATGCCTCCGGTGTGTCGGTTATGCTTGAGCTGGCCGCAAAGTTTAAGGATGAGGAGGAAAGACTGAAGCGCTCCATGATTTTTGTAGCTTTTGGTGGCGAGGAGAAAGGGTTGCTGGGTTCAAAATACTTTGTTAACCATCCGCCGGTTGAGCTTTCGAAGATAGGGGCCATGATCAACCTTGATATGGTGGGAAGGCTCGACACGGTGAAAGGCCTTCAGGTTGGTGGAGCAGGCACATCGCGTGAGGCTGATTCACTGATTGGCCTGGCAAACGGCAAGGCGGAATTGAAACTTGTTGTTACCCGTGAGGGCAGCGGACCGTCCGACCATTCCTCATTTTATGCCAGGAACATACCGGTGTTTTTTATTACCACAGGCGCTCACCCCGATTACCACACGCCTGGTGATGATCCGGAAATGATTAATATGCCCGGTATGTACCGGGTTACCGGTTTTGTTCATGACCTGGTCCTATCCATTGCAACCCATCCTGAAATGCTGGCTTTTCGTGAAGCCGGTCCGAAGGAGAACAGCATCACGGGTCCCCGGATGAAGGTGACGCTCGGATTCATGCCCGACTTCAGTGCCGCCGATTTGGAGGGTGTCAGAGTTGACCTGGTCACCAAAGGCAAGGCAGCCGAAAGAGGAGGCATCCGGAACGGGGATATTATAACAGCCATTGACGGACAGAAAATAAAGAACATCTATGATTATATGTACCGGATGGCAAAACTGAAAAAGAACCAGATCATCAGTGTTGAATTGTTGAGAAACGGAAAAACGGAAGTACTCCTTATACAATTGTAACTATATGAAAAAATTTTTTTCCCTGAAAAGCCTTTTGGTATTTTTGGCTGCTGTGCTCATTACCGCTGCAGCGCTGTACTACCAAAGTAATTATGGCCCTACCAAGCCCAAAAGAGTTGCCTTGTGGCTGAGTGATGCGCAGGAATACCAGTTTAAACTGCCGCGCAGCCATGGTGGCAATACCGATTGCCCGTTGGAACTGGAGATCCCCGATACAACAATTACCGGCGAACTGTATTTCCGACGTTTCCCGACAAACGACAACTGGCAGCAAGCACCGTTGATCAGAACTGGTGAAAAGCTTTCGGCAACCCTCCCGCACCAGCCGCCTGCAGGAAAGCTCGAATATTACTTTCTGCTGAAACAGCAGGGTAAAGTGATCCGGATGCCTGTTGGTGAGCAGGTAACCATCAGGTTTCGAGGAGATGTGCCTGCCGGAGTGATTATTCCACATGCATTGCTCATGTTCATTGCCATGTTTCTGTCCAACCTCACCTTGTTGCTGGCAATTTTCGGTTTCAGGTCATACAAGCTTGCAGGTATTGTTACCACGGTGTGTTTATTAATAGGCGGACTGGTATTTGGTCCCCTGGTTCAGTATCATGCCTTTGGAGCGTACTGGACCGGCTTCCCGTTTGGCTTTGATTTAACCGACAACAAAACGCTGATTGCCTTTGTTTTCTGGATCGTAGCTGTATTGGGTAATCTCAAAAAAGACAGACGATATTTGACCATACTGGCCGCATTGGTCATGCTGCTGATTTTTACCATACCTCATAGTTCCAGAGGTTCCGAACTGGATCGCGAAACCGGTGAAATCAAGACCGGCCTGGTTATTCCTGCGCCCGGCAGCACGGTTTCTCAACTTAATACCGAGGCCTGATGGTAATTGCCGTTTCCAAACTGGCGCCCAATTATGAGACTTGGCTGAAGGTGCTGTGCCCCGATGTTACTATATTAAATATGTACACGTTGCCTTTGATAGAAGCTATGAAACAGGCTTCAGGCGCCTCGGGCATTTTGCTTTCAGGCGGAACCGACATACACCCCGCTTTTTATGATCGGATAGAGGAGATTCATTTTTGCAGTGAAATTGATGAAAAGCGTGATATTTTGGAACTTGGTTTAATACAGATGTCATTCAGCAAGAAAATCCCGCTGCTGGGTATCTGCCGGGGACTGCAGATGCTGAATGTGGTTGGAAAAGGTTCACTGTATGCCGACATTCCTTCAAAGCTGAAGAGCGAAATTGCGCATGCAGGAACTGAGGATCAGTGGCATGAGGTGTCAGTTGCAGAAGGATCTGCACTCAACCGACTCACAGGCATTCTGCATGGTGAGGTAAACAGCGCGCACCACCAGGCCATTGATTCCTTGTCTCCCATGTATGATGCGTCAGCTTTTAGCCCCGATGGTCTGGTCGAAGCCATCGAAATACATCATAGCCACGATCATCCTTTTTGCATGGCGGTCCAATGGCATCCTGAGCGCATGGATATAGCAAACCCTTTGTCGGGTTTGGTGGGCAAGGCTTTTGTGGATGCCTGCCGGTTAATTTCGTTACCGGAGTAGCAGAATAGCCGATGGTGTTTTACCTCAGGAAGGCCAGGCGGCGACCCATATGCCGGTCGTTTACACGACCCTGATCATATACCAGGTTTCCGTTCACGAAAGTATGGGTAACGCTGGAACTGAAGGTCATGCCTGTGAGCGGGGACCATCCGCACTTGTAAAGTATGTTTTCAGGAGAGACGGTCCAGGGGAGTTGCGGATTCACAATAACCAGGTCGGCATAATAACCTTCGCGGATATAACCGCGCCGGTCGATCCGGAACAGGTCAGCCGGTGCATGGCACATTTTTTCTACCACCTTTTCGGGGGTGAGTAATCCCTTGCGGCAGAATTCAAGCATGGCCACCAGGGAGTGCTGAACCAGGGGTCCTCCCGAGGGAGCTTTAAAATAGGTATGCTGTTTTTCCAACAGGGTATGCGGTGCGTGGTCGGTGGCCACAATGTCTATTTTATTGCTGAGCACTGCATTCAGAAGTGCTTCCCTGTCAGCTGATGATTTGATGGCCGGGTTCCACTTGATCAGGTTACCGCGGGTAAAGTAATCCCGGTTGTCAAACAGCAGATGATGTATGCACACCTCGGCAGTAATTTTCTTTTGTGACAGGGGTATTGATGATGAGAACAGCTCAAGTTCACGGGCGGTTGAAAGGTGCAGGATGTGAAGCTGCGTACCATATTTTGATGCCAGTTCAACGGCAAGGCTTGACGAACGGTAGCAGGCTTCCTCATCACGTATAACAGGGTGGAAATACACAGGCACATCTTCTCCGAATCGGGATCGGGCAACTTCGGTGTTGTTTCGGATTACAGATTCGTCTTCGCAATGAACAGCGACAAGCAGGGGGGATTCCGCGAACAGGTGTTTCAGGGTATCGGGATTGTCCACCAGCATATTCCCTGTGGAGGAGCCCATGAATACCTTGATGCCGCATACCCTCGCCGGATCAGTTTTCAGCAGTTCATCCAGGTTGTCATTGGTGGCACCTATATAAAAGGAGTAATTTGCCGGAGACGTTTGTGAAGCTCTTTGGTACTTCTCTTCGAGCAGGGTCTGGGTAATGGTCTGGGGGTTGGTATTGGGCATTTCCATGAAGGAAGTGATGCCTCCGGCCACAGCGGCTCTGGATTCGCTGGAAATGTCGCCTTTATGGGTAAGTCCCGGTTCCCTGAAATGTACCTGGTCGTCGATTACGCCGGGTATCAGGTAATTGCCGGCTGCATCAATCACCCGGTCGGCGTTTGAGGGAAGGGGAGCATTTTCGGGAATGATCTGCTTAATGCAGTCATCTTTAATAAGAATGCTGCCCGGGAAACAGGTTCCCTCATTTACAATGACTGCATGGGTGATCAGCAGGGTGCTCATGATGCGTTATTTCTTTTATACGATCGGAAGTAGCTGCGCAATTTAATCCGGAGGACGCCCCACAGGGCTTCGTTGAATATGCCGCCCGACATTTTAGATGTTCCTTCACGGCGGTCAGTAAATACAATGGGTATTTCTTCGATATGAAATCCAAGTTTCCAGGTGGTAAACTTCATTTCGATCTGGAAAGCGTACCCTTTAAATTTGATCTTGTCGAATTCAATGGACTCGAGTACTTTTCTTCTGTAGCACTTAAAACCGGAGGTAGTGTCATATATTTTCATGCCGGTAACCAGGCGCACGTAAACCGAGGCAAAGTACGACATCAGAACGCGGCCCATGGGCCAGTTCACCACGTTCACACCCGACTTGTACCTGGATCCGATGGCCAGGTCGGCACCGTTGAGGCAAGCCTTGTGAAGGAGCGGCAGGTCGACCGGGTTGTGTGAAAAATCGGCGTCCATTTCGAAGATGAAGTCGTACTGGTTGCTGATGGCCCATTTGAAACCAGCGATGTAAGCAGTGCCCAGGCCTTGTTTGCCCTCTCGTTGCAGGAGGAAGAGCCGGTCGGTGAATTCATGCTGAAGTGTTTTCACAATGTCGGCGGTACCGTCGGGCGAACCGTCATCAACAATAAGCATATGGTAAGAACCGGGGAGTGAAAAGATGGAGCGGATCATCTTTTCGATGTTCTCCTTTTCGTTATAAGTGGGTATGATTACAAGCGCCTTATTCACACGGTTATAAATTTCTATGGTACGAAGATAAGTAATATTTTATAATAGGAAACAGGGGGGGGCAATCGGGGTATGAAATCAGGCCGGACGCGGCCGGCAAATCTTGATGAATTTGGTTGGCGTTTTTCAGGAGACAATTCCAACTAGGCGTAGTCTCCCGACTACGCCGTTTCCTTGATTTCTAATGCCGGCATCAAAACCGTCCGAACAAATAAAAAGTACCTCTTATACAACACATTACAATAATAAATCATACATTTGAATAACCAGTAAACCAAACTTAAAACCCATGAAAACCCTTCGACAATTATCCTTGTTCACGGCTGTATTTTGCCTGGCATTGGTGTTATCTAACTGCAAACAGAAAGCTCCCGAAATGATTACTGAACCGTTTGAAGCAAAGGCCGTTGGAACTTATACCTATTTCGGACCGGATACGCTTCCCAACCCGAAATGCACGGGCCAGTTATGGCAATGGCGTGCCATTGTTGACGGAAAAGGAACCGGTACCCCGATAGGTGACTTTACCATGCACTTCGACTTTTGCGGCGACAGCCTGAGTAATTATGGCAATTCTGACGCCTATTTGCTTGCCGCCGACGGAGACTCCCTGTTTTTTGACGCTTCGGGCCGGGTCCTTGAAGGAAGACTGGCCGACCATCCTGCGTTTGTTACCTCATATTGGCGGGATACTATGAATATTCTGGGTGGCACCGGCAAATTCAACCGGGCAACAGGGAAATTGGTATCCGATGACTACAACAGTTCCGAGGATATCAATTCCCATCACCACTGGACAGGTACTATTACCATGGTGAAAGAGAAAAGGTGATCTGTTGCTACTTTCTGAAGCCCGGCGTAGTCTCCTGACCATAGCTGTAAACTTAACGATTTGACAAATTGATTGCGCCCTTACAGGGCTTATGATTGAAAACGTACATAAGACCCAGGGCTTCGCCCTGGGCTAATGCTATAATGCCCTTTCAGGGCTCAAAAGCCGTATAAGTTTATGCCCTGAAAGGGCATCAGCAAACAGCAAAGGGCGAAGCCCTGTGTAACAGTTAAAGCAATGAATATAAGCCCTGTAAGGGCGTAAGCATTTTTTAAGTTGACTGCAATGGTCTCCCGACTACGTCGTTCTTTTAGATGGACTGGCAATACCATTCCGACTGGCGACAGAGAGCTATATCGGAGTGCATTATGGTTGACACTTATTGAAATTCCACCATCATGCTACCCCCATTCTGTTATAAATAGGTTGGTTTTACCCCCTCACATGCGCTTAAATATCAACGCAGTGCAGTGGTTCTGCAAAAAATCATAAAAAAAAGTAGCTGATTATTTGTTGGAATGAAATGAATTCTTTTACATTTGCACCCGCTTTGAGTTCTTTGAGATTTTGCAGCAGGGATAATTAAAAAAGAGAAAAAAATCTTGCATATTAAAAATTAGTTATTACCTTTGCAACCTCTTAAAAAAACAACACGAGTTCTTTGTTCAGAAATTGAAAATTGGGAAAAGGGAATAAAAAAACTTGAAAAAAGTTTTGCAAATTAAAAAAGAAGTTTTAACTTTGCACCCTCTTAAAAAAACCGGAATAAAGATTCCGGGAAACCGAAAAAAGATTTTTGGAAAAAGTGATGGCAGAATGATGAAAGTTTCGTAATTTTGTCGTCCGTTTTATAGAGATAGTTCTTTGAAAAGATTGAAGAGACAAGTAAAGTAAGGAATGAGGAAACCTAACCTTTTCAAAAATTAGGTAAAGAGTAAGTCTTGAGCGATATTTAAATTTTTAATTACAAAGAAGAGTTTGATCCTGGCTCAGGATGAACGCTAGCGGCAGG
>CAYTNC010000065.1:0-12543 GCA_964438935.1 uncultured Bacteroidales bacterium | reverse complement strand
ATTTGTTGATTTGTTGATCTGTTGATTTGTTGATTTATTGAATTGTCGAATTTAGAAATTAGCGCAATGACGATTTGCAGGTTGAGGATGAACTTTTTTCACCGGTAAAATTTGTATGGAAAAAACCATCCATGACGTTTTTAGCTTCTTCCCAATTTTCAAGGTTAATGCAATATTTGATATAGGGGGGATTGATCTCGCCCTGGATCAGCCCGGCTTTCTTCAATTCCTTTAAGTGTTCCGAAAGCGTTGAGCGGGCAATGGGTAATTCTTCGGCCATATCTCCACTATAGCAGCATTTATTGATGTTCTTTATTAAAAAGTCAAGAATAAATACCCGTACCGGGTGGGAGAGTGCCTTGGCATACCGGGCAACCTTTTCCTGCTGCTGTGTTAAAAAAGTAGTTTTGGTAATTTCCATCATTTAGTGTTTCGTCTAAAAACGAAACGAAGATATAATATGTTTCAATAGCTTGTATCATTTTATTGTATTTTTTTTGGATAATCTAAGTGCGCGTTAATAATGGCAATCGCAAATGTAGATGATATTCGTAGAATCGGTTTAACTTGAATAACCGTTGGTATTGTCTATGGAACAGGCAATTTGTACAAAATTACAGGTAAAAAATTGTCAATCCGCTTTTTTTCTTTTCTTTGTTAAGAATATGAAAAATTCCTGTATAAAAATAAACCTTTTCATTCATTAAAATCCCTAACAATGAAACCGAAACAAACTACTGGCTGGATCATTACCAGTGCGGCCCTGGGAATAAATTTGTTACTTGGATTGCTTTATGCCTGGAGCGTTTTTAAAAAAGCCCTGGTGACCGAATGGGGCTGGAATGACGTTACAGCTTCACTTCCATTCACGGTTTCAGCAGCCATTTTTGCGTTCATGATGATATTTGCCGGAAGAGCCCAGGATAAGTATGGCCCCCGTATTATCGCATTAATGGGGGGTATATTATTTGGGTTGGGTTTGTTGGCGTCGGGATTCGCAAAAACGCCTGCTGCAATGATTATCACTTTCGGAGTAATGGGCGGTCTGGGAATCGGTTTGGGTTATTCCGCCACCACACCCTGCGCCATCAAATGGTTTCATTCATCCAAAAAAGGAGTGATTTCAGGTATTGTGGTTTCCGGTGTGGGACTGGCACCAGTTTATATAGCACCCTTAACTGCATATTTTATCGGGCTATACGGAATACAGCATACTTTTTTTATCCTGGGAGGCATTGCATTGGTTGCCATAACCGGGTTTTCTCTGATTTTGAAAAATCCGCCATCGGATTTTGTTCCTGCCCCGGGGTCGGAAAATAAGGCCAGCGCTTCCGCGAATAAGGGTGTTCCCTGGACGGATGCCATAAAAACCCGCGAATTTGCATTGCTGTGGCTGACATTCCTGTTGTCAGCAACTGCCGGTTTGATGCTGATTGCACATATGGCCAGTATTGCAGATACACAGGCAGGATGGAAAGCCGGGTTTATGCTGGTTGTTGTGCTTTCCCTGTTTAATGCACTGGGTCGTGTGCTAATTGGCTTTCTTTCTGATATTATCGGTCGCAAATTCTCCATGATTCTGGTTTTCCTGATCCAGGCGGTGAATATGTTCTTGTTCAGCCGGTATCAATCCATTCCCACCTTAATCATTGGTGCAGCTGTAGCCGGACTTGCTTACGGTTCCCTGTTTTCGCTCATGCCATCCATCACTGCCGACTATTTCGGAATTAAAAATCTGGGTGTAAACTATGGAATGGTCTTTTCAGGGTGGGGTATTGCTGCAGTGATTGGCCCCATATTGGGTGGATATGCCGTAATGATGTCCGGAACATATACCACATCCTATGTGGCAGCTGGAATTTTGCTTTTAGCTGGCACTGCACTTGTGTTTCTGATGAAGAAACCTGAAAGTAAATAATAGTGACATAAGATTGTACAAAGGATACCTATTATGAAAGTTGTATTTCTCCTATTAGTAACTGCATTCCTGCTGAGTCCGGTTTTTTCACAGGAAATAAAACAGCCTGAAAAACCGGTAGAAGTAAAGATTTCAGGGTTCATTATGAACAACCTGTTTTTTGACACCCGCAAAAATCTGGATGCGCTGGACGGTATGGTGTTGTTGTATCCTTTGCCGGAATCACCCGACATCAACGGCGATGATTTGAATAAAGTACCCAACATGACGCTGTTGTCCTTTGCATCCCGCTTGAAATTTGGCGTTACCGGACCCGATGCATTCGGGGCAAAAACATCGGGTTTACTGGAATTCGATTTTACAGCCCGTGCCAACAGTGCCACGCTTCGTTTCAGACAGGCCTGGATGAAATTGAATTGGGATAAAACGGAACTGCTCGTTGGAAGGGCATGGCATCCGCTTTCTTCAATGGATGTATTGCCGGGAGTTGTGGCATTGAGTATGGGCGCTCCTTTTCAACCCTTTAACCGCAGTGATCAGATTACGCTTACCCAGAAAACAGGGAAAATGAATCTGATCTTCTCCGCCTCCTGGCAGAATGATTATAATAATAACGGACCTTCCGGAAAAACCTTTTCGTATCAGAACAATTCGCTTATTCCCAATCTGCATGCCCAGGTCAAATACCAAAGTGATCATGCCATACTGGGATTAGGGCTTGATTACAAGCGCCTCAGGCCAAGAACTTACGTTGAATCACCAATTGACAAGGCCAAAACAAAAACAAATAAAGGATTGAATTGCGGGGCACTTCTGGCGTATGGACAGATCAAATCGGGAAAATTAACAGTTAGTGGTAAGGCGGTACTATCGGCCAATACCAGCGAAAGTCTGATGGTTGGGGGGTATGGAATTGCATCCTATGATACCCTGAGCGGTTACGAAGAGTATTCAAATTACCGGCATTTTTTTATATGGGGTAATCTCTCCTATGGAAAAAAATTAAAAGGCAGCCTGTTCGGAGGTTATTTGCAGAACCTGGGTGCCGGTGAAAACCTGGTGGCACCATTCAGCACTGCACCTATCGTGTATGGTCTTGGGGAGAATATGGACCGCTTTGTTCGCATTACTCCTACAATTTCATATACTTCAGGTAAGGCAATGATCGCTTTTGAGGTCGAACAAAACCTGGCATGGATGGGGACCATTGATTACGCCAATAAAGGAAACATCATCAATGCCCGTATGATCAGCGGAACCCGGTTGCTGCTATGCCTGATGTATAATTTTTGATGCAGGTTGACACAGATTTGTTTAAATTGCATGCTTAAATCTGAAGATAACAATTAACAAATACGTTTTAGCTATGCAATGCCTTAAAATATTTCTGTTGCTCATTGCTCTTGGTGTTGTTGTACCTATAAGTTCACAAAGCAATGTGCCCGATTACAAAAGCGTTTATCTGAATGCCCGGCAGGCAGTCCTTTATCCTGCCGCCTTCAAAGAGGAAGGATTCCTGACCTTTTTTGAAAACTGGATGGCAGTTGACAGGAGCAATTCTTATAACAACATACTTCGGAATGTTGATAAACCTTCTGATGAGCTGCGAATGGCATTGGACAATTTAAAATCTTCTTATGAAGCCCTTACTCAAATTCATGAATTCAATGAGGTGGATCTGGATATATGGGAAGGCCATAGGACCATTCCGGTGCCCGGGGGAATAGAGGATAATGCACTTGATATTGCCGATGCGTGGCTGGCTGACGACCCCGGTTTCAGGCCATTTTTAATGGATTATCGGCTCATGGATCCTTCAGCAGCCAAAGGCACCATCATTACCATACCCTCCATACGGGGTGCTTATGATGAACTTACCCTGATTGCCAAAACTTTTAATGCATTGGGCTTTAATGTTTTTGCCCTACAGGGACGGATGAACGCGGTAAACAGGAGTTATTACGGATTGCAGCTTGATGCACAACGTGCCATCCGTTACATCCGCTTTCACGCCAAAGAACTGGGGATTGACCCCTCAAAAATTGCCTCAATAGGCGGTAGCAAGGGCAATTTCACACACATCATGGCTTCCGAGTATTTCGACAAAACTCCTGTGCAGTATGCAACCGAAGTACTTAAAAAACCTTTGAAGGATTATGTTTGTGACTCAATTGACAGCATCCCATCACATGTCTCAGCGCTGATTTACTCATATGGATCGTTTCTGCTGGGGAAAGATTTTAATGCAAAAACTATCCGGAACAGTCACATATACAGCAAAGAGATGTATAAGGCCGGATACCGTTATCCGCATATAATGGTTTTGGCGGGTAATTATGACCAAATGGATATTCCTAATTTGCCGGTTGTCATCACAGCACTCTCGGACTACAATAGAATGCCTGATAAATTGTATGAAATCGGATACGAAGTACATTTATCGGATAAAGTTGAACATGGATTCGGTTCGGGTTACAAATACCCGAATATGAAAAATCTGTGGGATGCCGTGGGTGTGTTTTTAGAAATGAACCTGGGAAGATAAGGCTTGTCATATTGCAGATTCGACAAACACCAATTACTTGCCTTAATAAATCTGGAATTGAGGATTTTCTGCGTGAATATGTTTTTTGGACTATTTATATAATAGCGGATAATCATGTCATGCCTATTTTAATTATCTTGCGGCCTCTAAATCAGAATATCTTGTTACAATGAATTCTTTTAATGTTGCCCTTATTGGCTGCGGAACCGTTGGCGGTGGTGTGGTTAAAATCCTCAGTGAAATGAACCACACGCTGAATGAACGGGCAGGAAGACAAGTTAACATTGCCAAAATTGTGGAGTTAAATCCGGAGAGCGCCATACAACGGTTTGGAATTGCAAAAGAAGCCTTTTGCGGAGGGGGGAAGAAACTGACCGTTGAGGAAGCCGGCAATTATATCAAAGAAATCCTGAATAACCCGGATATTGACCTGGTTGTGGAAACTGTGGGTGGAACCGGTGATTTTGTTTTTAACCTGTGCGTGAATGTCTGCAAATCAGGCAAACACCTGGTTTCAGCCAATAAAGCCCTTCTTGCCGAACGTGGAAAAGCCATATTCAATGCTGCCGAAGAAAACAATGTCTCTGTTGGCTTTGAGGCTGCTGTTTGCGGT
Organism: uncultured Bacteroidales bacterium; assembly: GCA_964438935.1. Taxonomy (GTDB): domain Bacteria; phylum Bacteroidota; class Bacteroidia; order Bacteroidales; family UBA10428; genus UBA5072. The sequence goes on along the minus strand of CAYTNC010000065.1, from coordinate 7,467 downwards.
GCCATTCCCATTATTAAAACCATTAAGGAAAGCTTCACGGGTGATGAAATTGTTTCCGTGTCGGGCATACTGAACGGGACCAGCAACTACATCCTGTCGCGCATGATTGATGAAAACCTGAGCTTTGAGCAGGCATTGAAATTTGCACAGGAAGCGGGTTATGCCGAAGCCGATCCAACGCTCGATATCAGTGGGGGTGATGCAGCACACAAGCTGATTATTCTGATGAAACTGATCTTTGGTATTGACGTTACCATGGAGGAGCTCAAATACCAGGGAATACAAAGTATTTCAAATACCGACATGGACTATGCACGTGAAATTGATGCCCGTTTCAAGCTCATCTGCTTTGCAAGGCACGACGGGGAATATATTTACGGAGGTGTTTGTCCCATGATGGTTAAAGATGAAAACGTTTTATCAGGTGTGAACGGCGCCACCAACGCCATACGTGTTATTAACAAATACTCGGGGAAACACATCCTCATTGGTGCGGGGGCAGGTTCTTCCGAAACGGCAAGTTCCATTGTGGCCGATATCTTATTCATTGCCAGGTATAACGACCGGATGAATCGTTCACTTCCCATGGGTAAATTGAAATTCAAAGGCCTTAAAGATTACACGCTGCCTTATGTAATCACCTTTGAAACCGAGGACAAACCAGGTATTACCGGTTTGGTAACTACAGAGATAGGTCGGCAAAACATCAATATTTACACCGTAACCCACAACCGGCATGTGTCCGACAAGGCTTTGTTTTCAATTGAAACCCAGGCCTGCACGCTCAAGCAAATCAACGCCGCCATCTCGGAAATCAAAACCAAAGGAATTCTGAAATGCGATCCTGTGGTTTATCCGATTTTGTATTAGGAAGGGCAGTGGTTGTATCTCAACGACCCATGGGTGGTTATAAAATTCTTTGCTGATAATCATAATTTAAAAAATCACTACTGTCCGACAAAAATTTATATCGTCCCATACGGGACTTAACTTTAAATGTTAATCCATTATCTACCAATATGATGTCCCTACGGGACGGTTCCGTTAGGAACCAAATATGGGTAGAAAAGAAAAGCCACCTCTCAAGTCTCAAAGTCCTGTAGGGACGCCATAAATATTGGTCTTTATAAAATTTGAAGAATTTTATCCGGACAACAATGATAAAAAAAATAGAAATTTCATGTAAATAGGCAAAGAACCTTCCAAAGTAAACTTCAGGTGTCAAGATGCATAACTATCTACCGATACAAAAAGTGAATTTCCCTGATTTGCAAATATTAGCGCAAACCGGGGTTTGACTTTTATAGCCGTAAATACTGCATTCTTTTTAATGCTTGAAACAAAATAAGACCAAGCAGTTACTTTCTAATAGGTTAACAAGTCATGCTATGCCTACTTCCTCATTCAAAGTTGCTCTTTTAACATGGAGGCTATCTTCTGCGATAGGTTATCACGGGCTTTATCGACAGCAATACCCGATTCACCTGCTTGTCTTTCAGTTATGTTTAGCGGTATCTGCTTACCTGTATTTGCCTCTGAAACACCTATTAGATATCCGGAAAAACTTACAATAGCTGTGACATCGGATTTGTTAATACTGTTCTCTTTTTCACTTTCAGTGAGATCCCCAATTAAATACCAATCGGTAAGATTATGTAAATGATCACTGATAGCATCATTATACGGCGATTCCAGATCATTAAAATAAGGAAGCACACGATCATTGAACAGTGTAGGATTGCACTTTATTCCCTGAGCAGATAAAGAGGATCCGGTTTGTATTGCGAACTTCTGATCGAGCTTGTCTTTCCTCCGCACAATAAAGGAAAGCTTAAAGGGAGAAGTTATATTTTTATACGATGAACTTAGGAAAACCGGAGGCTTTATTGTTTCGGTTGTCTCTACTTTTGTTTGGTCTTTCGGGACTGGCGTAGTCGCAGGTCTTGAGAATGCCGCTGGTTTTGAATGTCCATCCTCGGAGATCTGAACAGTTGGCGGTATTGTGGTGATGTTGGTTATAGTATCATTTTTAGTGCCAGCCATCTCTTTTTTGGTAATGATTTCAGGGGTTATTCCGAGCCAACTCATGATTCCGGTGAAACCCGCCAGTATACCTACAATTGTACTGGTTTTTGCAACAAGATTCAGTGAACTGAAGAATTTCGTGATCTTCTCGAATGCCATGGCTATTAGTCTATTAAAGAATCCAGTTTATTAAACAATGCCAATGCCTCTTCGTTTTTAGGATTTAAAACATATGCCTTCTTGGCATTCTCCCTGGCATCTGTCAGATTTTGGAAAAAATACTGCGACTGGGCAAGGTTGAATAATGCACTTGATTTGGCTTTCGGGTCGGTTTGGGAGTTTGAGATATCAATTAGTTGTTTAAAGGCCAAATTATTATCGTTCACATTGAAATAGATTATGGCTTGTTTGAGCGATTCATTAAACAATTTGTTTTTCTGATAGGTAATACTGACTTCTTTTGTGTAACCGCCCAGGATTTTTTCTATATCATTGCCAAAAGCCTTGATGCATGATATGTAAATTTCATCCTTGTTTAAGGGAGGAGGAGTGCAACAATCACAGGAAGTGGTTCCCGCTTTATAGGATGAATTCACAGTTCTGGAAAAAACAACCACAGCACGTTCAAGGTCAATCAGCTTAAAGTTAAACGAAAGATTGTACTTCCCGATTCTCTTATTGGTGTGCCCGCATCCGTTAACCACAACAAGCTTGTTTTTCTTGTCTATCTTCTCCTGATAATCGAGTGACTGAATCCTTCCAACCAAAATGAGTCCAGTGCTGATAAACTTCCCCTTTTCCTTGAAAAAGCTTTCATCTACATAACCACTTTCCTGAAATTCAAATTCCTTTAAAAGCAAATTTACTTTTTCGCGGTCTACAACTTCAACTTTGCCAACCTTGAGTATGGCGTTGGATAATTCGTCGTAAATATTAGAGGCATAAAGGTTTTTTTTATTATCATCCAGTATTTCAGCAATCAGAATTCTTTTATAGGGTGAGATGCTAAACTCCGGCAAGACATCAACTTTAAAGGTGGTTTCATTCCATTCCTGTCCAACGGCTATAGAAATTGAAAAAAGCAGGGCCAGGGTTACAGATACAGCGAACTTCATTTTGTATGGTTCAGGTTTAAATTAAAATTATTCAATATTCCAATTCAATAAGGAGTATTTTATTATCCACACTCCTTTTTGAGATTTCTATTCATTGCAAAAGGTGAATATATCTATTGCAAAGTAAAAATTATGTTAGATAAAACCAAAATGTTCATAAGGAAACTTAATAATAATTATATCGATTCGGCAATATGGGCATGATTGTTCAGATAAACTTAATGAAATCATTGGCATTTTGGCAACTGTGATGGTGTTTGGCCAACCGTATAATAAGTAAGCAACCAAGAGACAGATATCTGCCCTTTACATATGCATAATCCATAGGCCCCTGTAATTATATTACCAAGTCTGCCCAACTGCAAAAGAACTGATGATTGCACCCAGGTCATCAAGCTAGAAAATATTCCAAATCATGTCAGTCGTTAAGCCAATTATGGCCGTTACGCTGGTTAAAGCAGCCCATTTTTCCCCGACAAAAACTTAGGATCAGGGCTGATTGTGGGGATCATTACCAGAAAACTTCAACATGATCTTTTTTATCGTAAATACCAGAATGTAGAAGATAAAAACGGAGAACATATTCAGCAGAATCACACCCACAAATCCCTTTCCATAGATGAACACAATGGAGCAAGCCAGCATGATGGTATTCAGCATGATGGCCATTCTCCAAGAACTGTTACGCATTGCATCATATTCCTTCAGTTCCGTTTTTTCCTTCGCAAAAGCAAACAGGAAAAAACCGGCCAAAAAGCAAAGCATCATGACCTCTTCATAAATATTGGTTTTCATGATGGTGAAATACTTTGTCTGAATGTAGGATGATTGTATTGCCAATACCGGAATTTTCAAATGCATCCGGTGAATCTGGTTGATGATTACCAGTATCAGACCTGACAAAAGAAATACACCTCCTACGTATTTGAACTTATAGGAAATCATCATGGGTTGTTGATAACAATCTAAGAAATTTTTATGGTGTGGGGTTTAATTTTCAGTACTTCCAAAAAGAGTAAAATGAATCGTGGAATTGTCATCCAGTGTGAAATCAATACCCACCATGCCAAACCGGTGATTGGCTATGTATACAATTTTGCTGACTCCCGGAAAAGGGGTGGGAGATTCTTCAACCTTAATCACCTTAATGTCCATGAAGCCAAATGAATAATCATTATCAGACGACTTATAAACCACCTCGCGTTCAATACCCGAGCCGCCTGAATATACATCTCCAACCTTAGAGTCGTATTTTACTATGACCCCTGGGTAGGCCGGAATTTTGCTTTCAATTCCCTCCGTGGTTATTTTAAATTTAACATCACTGACAGATACAGAATTTCCACTGACAGTAAATTCCGGCACATTCGAGAGAATGCCCAGGATGTCCTGATTTGTTATAGTTGCTGTGGCATCCATAGTGGATATGCCATCTTCAAGTGATGTCACTGTTGCTTTAGCATTGGAAACTCCGGATGAGTTGGAGGCATCAAGCTGTTCACCAACTTCACCCATTGCCGACTGTTCGCCGCCAAGTCCTCCTTTGTCATCTTTCTCACAATTGCAGACCAAAACTGCAATCAATACACCTGTAATCAATAGTCTCATCTTCATGGTAGTTCTTAAAAATTAAAGTAATAAACCCTGTAATTCATTAAATACGCAACATAGATAATCATTTTTTGCGAGAATAACAAATGCTTGACCCAGTAGAGACACTGTATTTGATAATCATCAAATTACAATTTGAAAGCCAAAAGATATAAGCATGTACATTGCTAAAAAACCAATGTGTTATTTTATAAACAAAGAACAAAATGCAGTATTTTTGAATTTTTAAAATAATAAAATATGAGTTATACGCATGAAGTTGAAGGTATGATTTGCGTTGCGCAAGGAGCAAATCATGGCCCTGCACCCATTCCCGAAGAAGGTAAATGGGTAAAAGCAAAAGAAGTCAAGGATATATCCGGCTTAACGCATGGTATTGGATGGTGCGCACCACAGCAGGGGGCATGCAAACTGACCCTGAATGTGAAAGATGGAATTATCCAGGAAGCATTGGTTGAAACAATAGGTTGTACGGGGATGACACATTCAGCAGCGATGGCATCTGAAATTCTTCCCGGGAAAACGATCCTTGAAGCGTTGAATACCGATTTGGTTTGTGATGCAATCAACACAGCTATGAGGGAACTCTTCCTTCAGATTGTTTACGGCCGCACGCAAACTGCTTTCTCGGAAGGAGGCTTGCCCATAGGAGCCGGACTTGAAGATCTGGGAAAAGGTTTGCGCGGGGTGACCGGAACATTATACGGTACGTCTGCCAAAGGTCCCCGTTATCTTGAAATGGCCGAAGGCTATATTACCAAAATCGGATTGGATGCCGGTAACGAAATCATCGGTTACGAATTTGTCAATCTCGGGCGCATGATGGATATGATAAAATCGGGAACGGATGCCAATGAGGCACTTAAAAAAGCATCGGGCAAATACGGACGCATCGATGAAGCAGTAAAAATTATTGACCCACGTAAAGAATAGGAGGAATAAGCTATGCCATTGTTTGAAAGTTACGACAGACGAATTAAACAAATAAACCAGGTGCTTAATTCGTATGGTATTTCTTCTATTGAAGAAGCCAGGGCCATTTGTGATAAAAAAGGTGTTGATGTGTACAAAATTGTAAAGGAAATTCAACCCATTGCTTTTGAGAATGCTTGTTGGGCCTATATTGCAGGTGCTGCAATTGCCATTAAAAAAGGTCAGACGCTGGCTTCCGATATTGCTGCCACGTTGGGTGAAGGATTGCAGGCCTTTTGCATACCCGGTTCGGTTGCCGATGACCGCAAGGTTGGTATAGGACATGGTAATCTCGCAGCCATGCTCCTTCGTGAAGAAACCAAATGTTTTGCATTTTTAGCCGGACACGAATCGTTTGCCGCTGCTGAAGGGGCTATTGGAATTGCCAAGTCTGCCAATAAAGTGCGCAAAGAGCCATTGCGTGTTATCCTCAATGGATTGGGCAAGGATGCAGCAAAAATTATTGCCCGTATTAATGGTTTTACCTATGTTCAAACGCAATTTGATTATTATACGGGCGAATTGAAAGAGGTGCAACGCATTGTCTATTCAAAAGGCGACCGCGCCAAAGTCAATTGCTATGGTGCCGATGATGTGCGTGAAGGTGTTGCCATACTTCATAAAGAGGGAGTTGATGTATCCATTACCGGGAATTCTACAAATCCAACCCGTTTTCAGCACCCTGTTGCCGGAACCTATAAAAAAGAGTGTGTTGAGCAGGGCAAGAAATATTTCTCGGTAGCTTCGGGCGGTGGTACGGGCCGTACGCTGCATCCCGACAATATGGCTGCCGGACCTGCTTCGTACGGGATGACCGATACCATGGGCCGTATGCATTCCGATGCCCAATTTGCAGGTTCTTCCTCGGTTCCCGCACACGTTGAAATGATGGGATTAATAGGTATGGGCAACAATCCTATGGTTGGCGCTTCTGTTGCGGTGGCCGTAGCGGTTTCCCAGGCCTGATTTTCTTATTGCGGTTTTATATAGGATTGGCAGGTTATCCCTGCCAATTTTGTTTATATGTGGTCGTGTAGATGGTATGCGGTATTTGTTTCTAAATTTATCCATAGTTTTCAATCCCGGAGGGATTGTATATGTATAGAAATCCGCGAGGTAGAACGATATACGACCCCGTCCGGGGTCGGATGTTTCCGTGTTCGTCGGGTTTTCTATACAAATATGATGCCTCCGGCATCTGCTTGCTATTTCATTTATTCATTTTCAATCCAGTTAAACAAATACTCATTTTTAAATTCCACCTGAAAAGCCTTTAGGAATGAAAGATATTCTTCTTTAAATGTATGTTTCCGATGATGTTCTTTTTGGTTTTCGATGTATTTGATTACATCGGTTAATTGCGAATGGCTATAGGAAAATGCACCGAAACCTTCCTGCCATTGAAAATTGTACGGGGTAAATTTCTTCTCTTTTATAAATGTATTCGATGATTTTTTGATTTCTCTAACCAAATCAGACAAACAGCAGGTTGGTTTCATGCCAATTAAAAAATGGATATGGTTTGATGTACCGTTAATAGCCAGCATCTTTTGACCTTTGTTTTGAATAATGCCGGTTATGTATTTGTAGAGTTCCTCCTCCCACAGTGTCCGGATAAGGGCATCACGATTTTGAACGGCAAAAATGGTTTGGATATAAATTTGAGAATAGGTATCGGCCATTGTGGTTTATTTTAATGTTTTCAATTCCGGAGGAATTGTATGTTTATAGAAAAGTGCGCGAT
>CAYTNC010000064.1:0-12572 GCA_964438935.1 uncultured Bacteroidales bacterium | reverse complement strand
TGGGCATATCCACAGCACAGGCACAATATGTTACTGATGCACTCAGGTTTTCACAAAACTTTCCTACACTCACTGCCAGAAGTATATCCATGGGCGGAGCATTTACCTCTCTCGGCGGAGACTTTGCATCATCGTATGTAAACCCGGCCGGACTTGGACTCTACAGAAAATCAGAGTTTTCGTTTACACCCGGCCTTTCCCTTGCTAAAACAACGGCAGATTACATTGGCCAGGATAACTCCGACTACAAATACCAGTTCGCCGTCAGCAATTTGGGTTATGTGGGCACATACCGGTCGAGCCGAGACAAGGGCCTTGTCAGCGCCTCTTATGCCATTGGCTACAACAGGCTTCAAAATTTCAACAACAATACCATCATACGGGGCACTAACCAAAACAGTTCTTACTCCGACTATTTTGTGGAAAGCTCCGACGGACTAGTTCCCGAAGACTTAAACTTCTTCGGAGCCCGACTCCTGTATGATGCCTGGGTTATTGATACCATTGATTATATTGACTTATACGAGAGCCTGGTACCGGTTCCCATTGACCAGTACCGGAAAATAAGCTCAAAAGGCGGAATCGGAGAATGGACCTTTGCATTTGCGCTGAATTTCAGCGACCGGTTGTATTTTGGAATGGGACTGGGAATTACTCAGCTTAAATATGAGCAACGTATGCTCCATAGTGAAACAAACTTCAATACCTTGTATTCCTTCAGAAGTTTTGACATGAATGAAGACCTTGACGTGGAGGGTACCGGTATCAGCCTGAAACTGGGATTAACGGCAAGAATCACCGAGGCTTTGAGAATCGGAACCGCACTGCACCTGCCCACCTTCTACAACATCAGCGAAGAATACTACAGCAAAGTTTTTTCGGTTGATGACTATGGGGAGTATAATAAAGTTCCAACCGATAATGACAACCAGGAACTTGGCCCCGGAGTGTTTGAATACAAGCTGAACACTCCTTTAAAACTTGCAGGTGGTTTGAGCTACCAGATCGGGAAATCAGCTATTGTTACAGGTGACGTTGAATACGTTAACTACGCATCTATGAAAATGCGCAATAATGATGATTATAATGGACCATATGACAGGCAGACTGTTGACCGGACAAATACAGATATTGAGGACGTATATTGTGCTGTATTGAATCTGAAACTGGGAGGCGAACTCCGGTTTGGTAATTTTGCAGTACGTGCCGGAGGCGGATATTACCCAAGCCCCTATGTCAGCGGCGAAATGAATGAAGATGCAAGCTATACCATGATATCATCGGGAGTAGGTTATCGCAATAATAATTTCTTTTTCGATATGGGCTTTTCGGGTATCTTCCATAAAGAAAAATACAACCTGTACACATCTAACAATACCAACAATATAGCCTCATTGAAGCAACCTGCATACCGCTTCCTTACTACAGTAGGTTTCAGATTCTAATTTTCAGGAATATTTCCGATGAAAAATCAGCTGATACAATACATAACTCAAGTCCTGTTGCTCGCAACAGGACTTGTTTTTTTTTCGTGTGATGAGGAATTGGAATGCAAAGAATCCACCATACCAAATAGTATAATCGGATTTTATACGGTATCAGACAACAAGGTGGCCAACGCGCTTCTTAATGATGTTTCGGTATATGGCCTGTCACGCAACAGCATGCTGTATGATGCTGTTGACAATGTGAGTGAAATAGTTCTTCCTTTATCGCAAACCGGGGATAATTGTATGTTTGTTATGAAAATTGGTGCCGGATACGACACGCTGAGGTTTAATTATACCCGGGATCTTGACTTTGTTTCAAAAGAATGTGGCTTTTCCATGCGTTGCACCATATACAAACTTGAATTCACCACGTACATGATTGATTCTGCACAAATCATTTACCCCTATGTTCATACTACCGAAACCGAAAATATCCGGCTGTTTTTTTAGCTCAGTTCTTTTGCTGTTTGTCATGCTTTCGGGTTACAGCCAGGAAGGCAGAACCTATGGCCCCCGCATCGGCATTGACCTGGCCAGAATTCCACCCTACTTTATGAATCCGGAAAAACAGGGATTTGAGCTGTCAGTGGATGCTGAATTGCTGACTAATTTTTACCCGGTTATTGAAATCGGTAAAAGCAAGCTCAGCTTTGAAAGTGAACAATATGATCACTATTGCAACGGATCTTATTTCAGACTTGGTTTTGATTACAATATTTTGAAATACTACAGTGAAATTCCTTATGATATGGGGTTCATCGGACTGCGTTACGGGTATTCAGGTCTGACATACCGTACCAACAACATAACCATTCGCGATCCTTATTGGGGAGACTTCGCCAGTTCCATTCCAGAGGCAAAAATGGATGCCCACTGGCTGGAAATAACCGGTGGCCTGAGAACAGAAATCTTTTCCAACTTTTTCATGGGATGGACGGTGAGGGGAAAATTCATGCTGAACAAAACCGAACCGGCGCTGCAGTACCCGAATGAAATTGCCGGATTTGGCAAGGGCAACAAGAAATCGTTGCTGGGAGTCAGCTTTTCGGTTTACTACAAGATTCCGGTATATAGGAGTAAATAGTTTTAATCATCTCCTTCCAGCAGATCGGGCCTGAGCCTTAGGGTTCTTTCCTCGGACTGCTGGTGTCTCCAATCATCAATTTGTTGCTGATGCCCCGACAGCAGGATATCCGGCACTTTCCAGCCTTTGTAGTCAGCAGGCCTGGTATAAACAGGCGGGGCCAGCAGGTTGTCCTGAAAAGAATCGGTAAGCGCTGATGTTTCATCCGATATGCTTCCCGGAAGCAGCCTGACCACGCAGTCGGTGATAACAGCTGCGGCCAGTTCACCGCCCGAGAGCACATAATCACCTACCGATATTTCGCGTGTAATCAAATGTTCGCGAACCCGCTGATCAATACCTTTGTAATGGCCACAAAGCAAAATGAGGTTCTCTTTAGTAGCTAGAAAATTGGCTTTATGCTGGTTAAATACTTCACCATCGGGAGAGGTGTAGATGATCTCATCGTAATGGCGTTCACTTTTCAGTTTTGCAATCAGCAGATCTATTGGCTCAATGCACATGACCATTCCGGCACCGCCTCCAAAGGCATAATCATCCACCTGCTTCTGTTTGTTTGTGGAATAATCACGTATGTTGTGTATAAAAATCTCAACAATCCCCTTTTCCTTCGCACGTTTGATGATGGAATGATTCAGCGGGCTTTCAATCAGTTCGGGTAAAAGAGTCAAAATATCTATGCGCATGGTGATGTGAATTGGCTTATGAAGATTATGATATTATAGCAATTAAATTATTTTCAGCTGTTACCCGATTCCCTTCTGCAGACAGATGCATAAGGGCAATACATGCAATTCTTCAGGTTTTCAGTCTGTTTAAAAGGTTCTGAGAAATCAAACAACCCGGCAAGGCTCATTTGCAAGAAGTTTTCGAACTCAGAGCTTACCGTGGAATAACTCGTCAGTTTTTCCTTTTTACTTCCCCACGAAATGGCATGTGAGAATTCAGGTGAATGTGCCTGGCGCATGAAATAAAGCCCAGGCTCAATGTTGGTTCCCGGATTCAGCTTTCCATAAACACAGGCATATAAAAGAACCTGAAAAGCAGCATCGTTCCTGGTTTTCTCACCTGAGTCAAACAAGGATTCCACCGATTTGAAAGAATTCATCACTTTCCCGGTTTTATAATCAAGAATTCTGATTTTTCCATTGCATTGATCAATCCGGTCAATTATTCCCCCAATCCTCAAAGAATGTCCGACGCCGTTTACCGTAACCGGTATTTCCGCATAGTATTTCTGCTCCAGGCTGATCAGGGTGAACGGACAGGTCCTGGACTCGGCTGCCAGAAACTGCTTTATGTAAGAATAAATAACCTGTTTCACAATAAAATTGAATCCCTCCGGTTTTCGTCCGCTTTCTCCTGATTCAACTCCAAAAACAACCTTGTCAAAAGCCTTATCCAGGGCAGAAACAAGAATTCCCTCATCCTTAAGCACTGCTCCCAGCATAGATGTGGTGATTACCTTTTGGGAAAATCCCGAATAAATGTGTTCCAGACAGGCGTGCAGGATACTGCCAAAATCCCGGGCGTCAATCTCTTCAGCAATCTCTTCCGGTTCCGGCAGACCCATAACATGGTGAAAGCAAAATCGCAGGGGACAATTCAGAAACTCATTAATACTACTGGGCGACAACGATTTACCATCACTACGAAGATATACCTCCAATGCTTTCCGGATATCATTGTCTTTTTTAATCAGAATGGGTTTAACAGGAATCCGGTCAATAAAAGAGGCCACGTTCAACTCCTTAACCGGAAGACGTGTTTCATAAACAAGCTGATGGAGAAACCTGCTTCGTTCACCGGTGCGCATTTCACCGGTACTGCTGTCATAGATCAGGGCCACATTATTTGCCCGCTGGATCATTCTGTAAAAGTAATAAGCATAAATGGCATCCTGCTGCTCAGGCGTAGGCATTCCGAATCCCTTCCGGAGGTTGTAGGGAATAAATGAAGGAATATCAGCCGGCCGGGGAAGTATTTTTTCATTTGCCGACAGGAGGATGATGTTTGCGAAGTCAATTGTTCTTGTCTCGAGAATTCCCAACACCTGCAAACCTGCCAAAGGTTCACCCGTGAAAGGGATGTGCATTGTCCGGAGCATTTTCCGGATCAACCTGAAAAGCACTTCGGTTCCGGGTTTGAAATCCTTTGCCGTAAGAATTTCATCAAGACGGGTCAGAAAAGTATAAACCTGGAACAACACTTCCGTCTGAACGGGGTCATTTGTGGTTTTCTCTTCACTGCATAAGGGCATTTGCCTGATGATTCCCGTGATCATTTCCAGCAGCAGCCTGCAGGGTTCATCGTTAAACCGATCGGCAAAGATCAGGTTATCGGGTTCCCTGTTTACAAAAATCTCTTCAGAAGTGAAGAATACCTTCTTTTTAAGGACCTGCTGCCTGACTGTATCAGCGGCATCTGCATAGTGTTTCCGCACCAGGGAATTCTCCATAACGGCCAGAACATCCCTGAAATACCAGCTGACCTTTTCTTCCTTATTTTTCCTGGAATTCCGGTTCAGCTCATAAATCAGATCAATCAGGTTCACAACAGCAGATCCGGCAAGAGGATATCCCATGGTAACATTTACATCCTGCACATGATTGGGTATGGCATAAAGGGTGGGTATGAGCAGGTTTTCATCAGCCAGAACCACTGCCGTGTTTTCAATACTTTGCTGGTCTTTAATCCCAAAGCGGTCGAATATTTCAGGCAAGATGCCCGTTTGTCCGCTGTTGGAGGCTACAGGCACAATCAACACATTGGAATATTCATTATTGATGATGTTTTCGTTGCCCGGTTGTTTTAATTGCGGGAAATTCCGGATATTGCGCCTCATGAAGTACCCGGCTTCGTGCATATCGCTGTTGGTATACCAGGTATCATAATCCCAGAAAAACTCTGCGCAACCCAGGTTATTGAGATACCTGAAAAGTCGTTCCTCACATGCATTCAGCGCATTGAAACCAATGAACACAAACTTTCTTCCGCTGAGTACCTGCGGTATTTCATTTTCCCCAAGAACTTCAACGGCTCTCCGGTAGGCCATGCCCTCATAGGCCATGTGCTTTTGACGGAGTGTTTTTTTAAGCTGGTGGTATACTTTGGGTATGGCTTCCCACAATGCAATAAATGCCTCCTGGCCTTTGGTTTTGCCATCGGGATTAAAAGTTTCCCAGAATTTCCGGATCACCGCGATCTGCTCATCAGTAAGGTAACTGAATTTTCCGTCCAGCGATTTCAGATCCACCAGGTTCTGAAACAAATCATCCGCATTTACCAGGTATTTGTCGACTTCATCAAAGTCGGCCAGCAACGTGTCAAGATAAGGGTAAAAAGAATCAAAACTTTCCGCAGTTTTGCTTATTTCGGAGAAAATTTCGTATGTTTCAAACAACAGGTACAATCGGTCAACAAAAAGATAACCGGATATCTGCTCCATCAGTTCGGTGATCGTCAGGTATTGTGGCGCCCATAGTGGCTTATCCGTCAATTCACCCAGGTATTTACTCAGGTACAACCTGGCCCGCTTATTGGGGAAGACAACCGTTGTAGTGGCAAGATCGTATGAAACAGGATCAATAAGTATCCGGGCTATATCTTTAAGAAACGGATTTATTGGCATGAATTGAAAATTTTACCCTTGTTGAACTGCAAATTTAGATTATTCAGTTGCCTAATGAGCAGATATTTCGTAAATATAGTAAGCTTAATGCATTTTACCCCGTTGATGTTTAACATGACAGACCTTTTTAATATGCTGCATTTGATTCTGTGTAAAAAAAGATTTATATCTTTAATGTGATTTTCACCATTATCAGCGCAAGATAGTTATGTTGAGGGAAGACGAAGTGGTTATGCTCATTATGGGCAGTATAGTTTTGTTCGTTATTTTATGGAACAGGAATTACCTGAAAAAGATCCGATCGTGGAATATTCTTTTCATTAGTTACCTGGCACTGCTCACGGGTTGGAGTTTCACTGTGTTTGAAGGTTTTTTCCTGGAAAGGTATCTGAACCTGCTGGAGCATTTGGCCTATGCAATAAGTGCTTGTATGTTTGCGGTATGGTGCTGGATTTTTACGAACAAGATCCGTGGGGAGGAGTTGTGATGAATATAATTGCCAGTCTTGATATTGTTGCATTTCTTGCCACTCTTGCAGCGCTTGTTTTTATCCTTTTTATCCGAAGGACTCCTGCAAACCGGGAATTAAGAAACATCATCACAGGTTTGCTAATTGTCACCCTGGGTTATCTGGTTTTTTTGCTTATTGAATGGCTGGGCATATCACATGCTCACGAACAGATTGAAAACATCATTGGTGCATCTATTCCACTGATGTGGGCTTTTGTTATTTACTCTTTTGTTCAGCACAGCATCAAGAGGGAACTAACCATCAGCAGGGAGAATCTGCGCATTACCCTTAAATCAATAGGCGATGCGGTAATTGTAACAGACACTAAAGGCAAAATAACCAGTATGAACCCGGCAGCAGAGATGCTTACAGGGGTGAAATCGTCCAATGCAAAGGGAAAGGGAATTGATGAGATTTTTAATCTGGTTAATGCCATTACCCGAAAAATGGCAGAAAATCCGGTTGAAAGTGTACTGAAAACAGGCAGAACGGTTAAGATGAGTAACCAAACAATTCTCGTAGCAAAAGATAAAATTGAATATGTTGTCAGCGACAGTGCTGCTCCCATTTTTAACAAGGAACAGGAAATAATGGGGGTTGTCCTTGTTTTCAGTGATATGACAGAGTCGCACAAACAGGCCCAAAGGCTTCGCGAAAGTGAGGAAAGGTTAAAGCTTGCCATAAATGGTACAAAAGCCGGCTTGTGGGATTGGTTCATCCCTGCAGGCAAAATGGTGATCAATGAAAGGTTGGCCGAAATGATCGGACTTGAAAATTCCCAGCGTGAATCATTTGGCTTTGAAGCCTGGAAAAAGCTTGTTCATCCTGAGGACATGATCCGGCTCGAAAAGTTGCTGGAACAACACCTTGAAGGAAAAACTGATTTCTATGAATGTGAAACACGTCTCAGGCATGGTTCAGGGGAATGGGTATGGGTGATTATCAGAGGCATGGTTGTGTCACGGGATACCCTGGGAAATCCTTTAAGAATGACTGGCACACAAATTGACACCAGCAACCAGAAAAAGATTGAGCTTGCCCTGAAATCACAAATGGAAGATAATCTGGCGCTTAGCGAGGAATACATATCTCAGAATGAGGAATTGATCAGGAATATTGACCATATCCGCAAGATCAACGATGAGTTAAAGGAAGCCAAACACAATGCCGAAGAGAGTTACCGGCTGAAATCGGCATTTCTGGCCAACATGAGCCATGAGATCAGGACTCCGATGAACGGCATCATCGGGTTTTCGGAGTTGCTTAAAAATGCAAAATTGCCTGAAGAAAAAAGAGAATTATACGCAGGCATAGTGATTGACAGCAGCAAACAATTGTTGACAATTGTTAATGATATTCTGGATGTTTCACAAATTGAAACCGGGAAGGTAACACTGTTGCATGAAGATGTGATGGTTAACGAACTGATCAGTATCCTGCATGCATTCTTTGAACCTCAGGCTTCAGCCAAAAAAATTAAATTGGAGGCTGTAAAAGCACTAGAGAACAGCCAATCGGTAATAAGAACCGACAAAACCAGGTTGCGGCAGGTTCTGACCAATCTTCTCAACAATGCCATTAAGTTTACGCACGAAGGCCAAATCAGATTTGGTTACCGGATAATTGAAGGCTTTATGGAGTTTTTTGTGGAGGACAGCGGGATCGGAATCCCTGCTGAGTTGCATGAAAAGATATTTGAACCGTTCCGGCAGGCTGACCTGGAAATCAGCAACCAGTATGGTGGAACTGGATTGGGTTTGACCATTTCGCAAAAACTGGTAAATCTGATGGGGGGTAAGATTTGGGTGGAATCAACTCCGGGCAATGGTTCCCTTTTTTGTTTCACCATACCCCTCATGGCTGATGCCACAGCAAAAATGGCAAAAAAAGCAGAGGAAATAAACGTAATTAATAATTTCCATCATATGGTTGTCCTTGTAGTAGAAGATGACGAGATCAATTATTTGTTTCTGGAAGCCATTCTTTCAAAAAACAAGATCCAAATCATCAGAGCATCAAATGGTCCTGAAGCTGTTGAAATGTGCAAAAAACATCCCGAAATCAAATTGGTTCTCATGGATATCAAGCTTCCCAAAATGAATGGATATGATGCAACCCGTCAGATTAAGCAGCATAACCCCACCCTGCCGGTTATTGCCCAAACTGCATACGCTATGCTGGAAGACAGGGAGAAAGCCCTTGCCGCAGGATGTGACGGATACTTATCCAAGCCGATATTGAAGGAAGAACTGCTTAAAATAATCGAAAAATATAAGGATAATTAACAAACCATTCATTGCCTTGCTTTGCTGAACCCCACTGTGAAGAGCTACTATACCATACTGCAAATACCGGAAAATTCAGGTAGAGAAGAAATAATCAGCTCATACAGGCACCTGGCCAAAAAATACCATCCGGATGTTAACAAGGCACCGGATGCCCATGAGAAATTTTGTGAAATTACAGAAGCTTATGACTTTCTTCTGAATCATTGGCCGCAGCATACAGCCAATTACCCTGGAAATTACAACTACGAACAAAAATACAACGAGTACAGCAAGTCTGATGATTATGAACGGTTCAGGCGCGAAGCCAATGAGCGTGCACAGCATCAGGCACGAATGCGGTATGAGAAATTCCGGAAACAGCATGAAGCTTTCCAGCAAAGCGGAATTAACGATTTAGCCCTTATTTTAACTGCATTTTTCAGGTTCCTGAGTTTGCCCATTTTTTTATTTCTCTTTTTATCTCCTGTTGTACTGGCTTTTCAGGAAAACTGGGCTTCCATATTCCTGATTTTGTTGATGTGGCCATTTGCAATCGGTATTGCCTGGTATTATCGTGACAACCGCAAGAATTACTTCTTTCCCGGCAAATTATACTATTCTCCTGGTCGCATCAGGCAACTGTTTACTGAGAGGCATACAGCATCCCAAAACTGTTACTATTGCCCTTACCTGCCTGCAGATTCCGTTCCCTACAAAATGGAGCTGCTCAAACTTAAGGATGTCAGGCTTAAAACCGGCGGTTTCAGACAACACAATGTGAATTATATCAATAAAGACATTGCGGTTGTAATACCCCGATCGCAAAAGGCATTCATCATCCATTCTGTAATTGTGCTTATCAAGGTACTATCAATAATAGGTTGCATGATTTTTCTGGATATATCAAGCTATACCTGGAGGATGATAGCCGGCATATTTGCCGGAGCAACGGCAAGTCGCCTGATTCTTGTTAGTTCACGAACCAAATCCAATGTTTCTTACCTGGTGAGCTGTGGCTTTCTATTCCGGGTAATCTTGTGGCTTATTTGTATCGCACTGGCAACCAGATTTAATGCCGGTCCTTTTGACATACAAACCACCGATAGTATTCAATTTGTAATTACCGCCATAGTGATCTTCGATTCATTCTTAATGCAGCTGGCAAGCCTGATATTTGGCAAATATGCCACAAAACCGATCGCAGCCCAGTACCCCGAATCCGCTTGCAGATTTGAAGAGGGGTATTCTGCTTATAACGACATACCGGTCTTATCTGTCATTTATCCAATATATAAATGGATGTTGGGCTGAAAATCACAAGTCAGAGTCAAAGAAAATTCAAATTTTTGAAGAAAGCCTGATTGTGCCGGCAGCGTAAAAAAACATTGGGATTGCATTAAAACGATGGCTATGGCACGCAATTTGAATTATCCTAAATGATTATTTCAAATACCACCCGCCATGAAAAAAATAGCAGTTCTATTGCCCGCCCTGGTTCTGTTGCTGGCATCATGTGAACAGGAACCCTACGCCGACTTTATTGCATCTTCAGGTACCGTTGAGGTATATGAAAGCGTGTACTTTACAAATACTTCCTCGGATTATGTAGACTACTTCGAATGGGATTTTGGCGACGGCACCTGGTCCGATGCCATTAACCCGGTTCATTCTTATGAAGAATCCGGAACCTATGAGGTCACCTTATCCGCTTTCAGAAACAACCATGTAGTTGACAGAACTTCTGTAATTGTGCAAGTATTGACGACTTCACTGCGCGTAATTGTTGAAGAATACTACGATCACTACAGGGTTGCCGGAGCCAGTGTTATTCTGTATCCCACGCTTGACGACTGGGATTTTCAGACAAACGCGGTAATTGAAGGATTCACCGACAACAACGGAATTGTGACCTTTGACAACCTCAACCCGGCTATTTACTACCTCGACGTATGGCAGTCTTCGCATAACAATTACCAGCTGGCTGAAGAAGATATTGGTTGGATGATGACGGACCAGTTGTACAGAAATGAGATGAATGAATTTGTCGCCTATGTGGATTATATTGGATCAGTTACTCGCCTGGACGGGAAGAAAGTGGCACAATATAAACTATTAAAAATGGAACCCAGAATAAAAAAATACGTACAATAAACTAAAGACATTGCTCAGATATGAGCGTTTCAGCAATCAAATGCACAAAGCAAAAGACCGGTTTATTCCGGTCTTTTTGTTTTTATCAGATTTTTGTCAATTATTCGTTTTAATTTATATATTTGCACTCCTGTTTTTTGAGGTTTATTTGCCTGGATGGCGGAATTGGTAGACGCGCTAGTTTCAGGGACTAGTGTTCGTAAGATCGTGCAGGTTCGAGTCCTGTTCCAGGCACCAGATATTTTTTGATTTGTTGATTTAATTATTTGATGATTTGGTTAATTGATGATTTGAAAATCGACAAATCAATAAATCGTCAAATCAATAAATGATTACGCCCAGATGGTGGAATTGGTAGACACACCAGCTTGAGGGGCTGGCGCCTGTTACAGGGCGTGCAAGTTCGAGTCTTGTTCTGGGCACCACCAGTAAAATTCCGGATCATTCAAAAGATCCGGAATTTTTTTATAACTACCTTTGAGATCATGCCTGTTGAGTATCAGTTTCCGGATCCATGTTCCGCAGACTCCGATGGTTTGCTCGCGGTTGGAGGAGAGTTGAATAATGAATCTCTCATAACGGCCTATTCACAAGGAATTTTTCCCTGGTATGACGAGCATTCCCCTATTCTGTGGTGGTCACCTGACCCGCGCCTTGTATTATTTCCCGAAAAGTTCAGGGTCTCCTCCAGTCTCCGTCAGCGGATCCGAAGCAAAACCTATGAAGTACGAACGGATACCAATTTTGAAGGAGTTATCAGAAATTGCGCAGCTGTAAAAAGGAATGATCAGAATGGAACCTGGATCACTGAAGAAATGATGCAGGCATATATCAACCTCCATGGTGCCGGATTGGCACATTCCTTTGAAACCTACTATAATGGCACCCTTGTTGGCGGGCTCTATGGTGTGTCATTGGGCAGGGCATTTTTCGGAGAATCCATGTTTTATCACATGAGAGATGCTTCCAAAGTGGCTTTCTGCAAACTTGTTGAATGGGCTGTTCAGCATCAGTTTCATTTTATTGACGCACAGCAATCCACCAGCCATCTCCAATCGCTTGGTGCAGAAGAAATATCCCGGATCAGGTTTATGCAACTATTGCAGGAAGCACTGAATTTCAAAACTTTGAAAGGCGGGTGGGTTTTACCCCGTATTTTGTGAACAAACAAATAAATAAATCAAGATGAATACCGGATACAAAGAAAGACTTGAGCAGTTGGAAAAAATGCACCATGCCTTGATCATGAAAAAGAATAAAAAAGTGTTTCCGGGCAATGGCATATTTGAAAGGTACGAAAATCCGGTTCTTACCGGAGACCATGCCCCGCTTTTCTGGCGGTTTGATCTGAATCCTGCTACCAATCCATCACTCATGAAACGCATTGGTATACATGCCGCATTTAATGCCGGAGCTATTAAACACAACGGTAAATATT
>CAYTNC010000063.1:0-12606 GCA_964438935.1 uncultured Bacteroidales bacterium | reverse complement strand
GTTGCCAATCCCTGTTCACGCGCTATATCCCTTACCGTTTGTTTAACGAGGTTGCCAACCGGGAAAAGCGCCATACGCAGTTGTTCCTGCGAAAGCTGGCATAAGAAGTAACTTTGGTCTTTATTGGTATCAACACCCTGCAAAAGTCTGTAAACCGGTTTCCCTTCAACTACATCTTCCTCTTTACGGCAATAATGACCGGTGGCAATGTAATCAGCACCATGCTGAATGGCAGCTTTGATAAACAGGTCGAATTTCACCTCGCGATTGCATAGTACATCCGGATTTGGGGTTCGCCCTTGTTCATACTCCGTGAACATATAATCCACCACTCTTTTCCGGTACTCCTCGCTAAAATCAACAGTTATCAGAGGGATATCCAATTTACGGGCAACCAGTTCGGCAAAAATCAGGTCATCGTTCCAGGGACAATCTCCTGCAAGTGTACCTGTAGTATCGTGCCAGTTGATCATGAACATGCCTGTTACCTCATAACCCTGCTGTTTGAGTACATATGCCGCCACACTGGAATCAACACCTCCAGAAATACCAACTATTACTTTCTTTTTCAGACTGGTAAAATTTGAGCAAAGATAAGAAAAACGCGCCAAACAATTATTCAGTCGCGATTTTGAAACCTCAGTGTCTGTATGTGTTCAAGAGGGCTATTCACTGCCTTCACTATTAACGGTCAGCTTCAGCGTCTGTTCTTTCACATTCCAGCCCGAAACCAGTAACTCCAAATTTTCGGGTAGTTGGCTTCCCGGGATCAGGCATTGCAGCACCTCTGACTCACCGGGTAAAAGGCTTATATAATTGTCATCCCAAAAAACAGGCCAGATGGTTTCTTTATTGCTGTTCCTTAAGGTCAGACAGGTAAAAAAAGCAACCCTGTTTGATTTGTTGGTGAGGGTTACCTTAATCAGGTTTTCAGGCTCCTTACGTTTTTTAAATCCGGCTTCAACTTCTACTTCAGCTGCAGGCAGGTAGTTAAGCGATTTCAGGTCGGCACTATTCTTAATAGGGGTATAAAACCAATTCGTCTTTTCCCAGTCATAAACATCGGGCTTGGCCGGCAACCAGTAAAAGTTTTCAGCTATTTTGCTGTTGTTTTCATCCAGCAGGGAAAGTTTCAGAAATACCGCGCTGTAAATTGCAGGCAGTTTGAAAAGTTTTGATGATTTATTTTCATCAAGTTTAACAACCTGTTCATCAGAAAATAGTTCCTTGCCTTGCAGATCAAACATCCTGTACCCCGCCCGTGCATTGTCATGTCGTTTGAGTGTACTGTTAACCGCATAAACTGAATGGTTACCATAGTTATAAATGAGCTGGAACGGTTCATTGGCTTTTTTTACAGCATAATATGCCGGAACAGGCAGCATGTAATAGTCATACAACTGCCAGTAAAATGAAGGCCATGCCGAATTCAGCATCCATTGGATGATTCCGGTAGTATTCGGCCGGTTTGTCCTGAAGGCCTCGAACATACCTTTAATAGCCTCATAGCTTTGTACATTGGCCTTCATCAGATAATTTTCCAGGTTATTGGCTTGTCCGTATCGATTGCCCATCACTTCATTGAAAAGCTTCAGATCCTGGAAGCTCTCAGAAGGGTTGCAGTGGTAATTCCAACTTTCATTAACCGGCCAGAGCTTCTCTTCGGGAAGCATTTTTTTGATCGACTCCAAAACCGGCAACTGGGGTCCGGGGCCTGTTTCTGTATTGAAACCGAAAGCACCGCCATGAACAGAATCAACATACCAGTATGAAGGTCCAACATAATTGTATGGTCCGTTCATTTTTACACCTGTGGCACCGCTGATTTCGCTGCTGCGCGTACTGGCCGCAGAAATACCGGGTCTGTTATCAATGGCCTGAATCAGTTTCAAATACCTTTTTTCCAGAGCCGGTCTGGGCAGTTTATCGCTGCCCAGCATCCACACAAATATTGCAGGGTGATTCTGCAGGTAGCGGATCTGGTGTTCCAGAGATTCAACCATGAGATCCATGTCCTTCCTTGTTTTAATGCCCCCAAATTCATCACAAGGCTTACCCAGGTAATTTTCCCATTCCCATTGACAACTCCAGCCAACCATAGCCATAATTCCATACCTGTCGCACAAATCATAAATATGCTGGCTTGTTCCCCAAATATTTTCAAACCTTATGGTATTGAGGTTCATATGCTGAACATACCTGACCTGTATTTCATTGCGTTCCTCTGTGTCTCTCAGAAAAATATCATCAGTCCAGCCTGCACCCTGGATCAACACCTCTTTCCCGTTAAGCTTAAAGCCCCTGTGACCTTCATTGTTCACATAGGTTTCAACCTCCCTGATGCCATAGATGATGTTCTGCTCATCACTTACTGAATGGTTGGTCTCATACTTAAGTGAAAGATTGTAGAGATTGGGGGTTCCCATGTTATTGCACCACCAAAGCCTGGGGTGCTGAATGTGCAAATCACTTATTTCATCGGAATTAAGGGTAACCTGTTTGCGCTCACCGGCTTTCAGATGAACCGGAATGCTGAACTCAAAATTCTCACTCTTGCCGATTAGTTTGCCACTAACTGCACGTGGTGAATAATTGATCACCTCTGTTTTAATGGTAAGGCTCGCCTCATCCAGCGTTTCGGTATTTACATCCGACTGAACAACCGTGTTTTTCAAGGCCACATCTCCTGTTATTTTCAGGTAAACCTCGCGCCAGATGCCCATATTGTCATCGGGAGGCGGGGGATTCCAGTCGACAAACCCATGTCCGAAATCCCCGGGTTGTTGTTTGAAGACCTCCACAGCCAGTATATTTGAAGTGTCGTGAAGCAGCCCGGTAATGTTGAACTCAAATCTTCTGAAAGTTCCGTAAACGCTATCCCGTGATGCTATCAGGACTCCGTTCAACCAGATGTTTGCGTAATAGCTAATGCCGTCAAAATTAAGCATTACCTGTTGTTCCTGCTGTATTTTGGAGAGTCTGAATTCAGTACGATACCACCATGAATCCTCAAATGGCTCTTTATTTACACGTTTTAAACTGTCATCATAAAAAAGATCAGTAAAAAATCCGTTATCAGTAAGTACGCCCATTATGGTGGAAGGAACCTGTGCCGGATACCACAATGAGGTATCTATCACAGTTCCTGAGATAAAAGAACCAGGAAGATTAATCAGCTCTTTGGATCGCTGTACACGCCAGTTTTCCTTCAGCAGTATTTTCTCATTCAGTACATCGGGTGATTTGGAACACGACATCATAGCCGTCACCATAAACAGAACTGGAATATGTGTAATCAGTTTGAAATATTTCATCTTCGGAATTCAAAAAAAGTAAATGCTGGTGTCAATCTGTAAAACTAATTCATTATGCTTTTCCTGCAATGTTCCCAAGTGCGAATATTATCCATTTTGATTTACCATCAGGTAATCTTTAAATTTTAAGCCGGCCGGGATAACTTTCCTGAATGAATTGCGTTACTTGTATTGCCTTGCATATTTGTCTCAGGTTGAAAGTTTCTGATTATTGTCGTAATTTCACTTAATAAATTAAATATTCAGGTTATGAAAAAAGTTTTGAAAATCTTCGGTATTGTAATACTGGTATTGCTACTGTTGATTGTTGCAACACCCTTTTTGTTTAAAGGAAAAATAATAAAGATAGCCAAGGAACAGATTAACAATAACCTGAATGCCAAGGCTGATTTTGAAAAATTGTCGCTTTCCCTGTTCCGCTCATTTCCCAATGTTTCCGTGGGCATACAGAATTTTTATATTGCCGGAACAGATGCTTTTGACGGAGATACCCTATTCAGCGTTCAATCGGTGGATGTGGTAGTTGATCTTGTAAGCGCCATCAAAATGGAAAACATCAAAATCAGGAAAATTGTTATTGATTACCCAAGGGTTCACGCCTGGGTTTTGCCTGACGGAAGAGTAAACTGGGATATCGCAAAGGATACGGGTGAAATGGAAACAGAAGATACCACCTCGGGTGATCTGGATATGAATATTGAATTGAAACGCTTTGAAATCAACCATGCGCTGATCCGCTATGATGATGACAGCAGTAAGATAAACGCAAACCTGAACGATTTCAATTTCCTGCTGACGGGCGATATGTCAAAGGACTATACCACACTGAATGTTAATTCAAATACCCGGCTTGTAAATGTTGTTTTTGGCGGTATCCGGTATTTGAAGGACGCAGCAGTGACTTTACAGGCAGGGGTAGATGCTGATCTTAAGAATTCGAAATACACGCTGAAAGAAAACTCGGTGGCAGTGAACGATGTGGTACTTCGCTTTGATGGCGATGTTGCCATGCCCAATGAAGAGGACCTGGTAATCAATTTGAAATATGGTTTGGACAAGGCTGACTTCAAATCTTTGCTCTCCTTGATACCTGCCATATACATGACGGATTTTCAGGATGTAAAAGCTTCCGGTAAATTGAAACTCGATGGCAGCGTTAACGGTACATACAACGAAAAGGTGATGCCTAACGTAGCACTGACTTTGCTGGTTGAGAACGGCAAGTTTAAATACCCCGACCTGCCGAAATCTGCAGAAAATATTGGAATTGATGTCAACCTGTTCTTTGATGGCGTTCAGAATGACAATACCACGGTAGATATTAATAAATTCCATGTTGACCTGGGAGGAAATCCGGTGGACATGACCCTCAACATCAAGACACCCATGAGCGATATGCACCTGAACGGCAATATCAACATGAACCTCGACCTGGCAACTGTTAATGATGTGGTTCCTCTTGACAGCACCGTATTACAAGGTAAGATAGAAGCAGCACTGGATTTCATGGGCTATATGTCCTATATTGAGAAGGAAGAATATGAAAAGTTCAAAGCTAACGGAACACTTCAGATTAAAGACTTCACATACAGCAGCCCCGACCTGCCCCAGGATGTCAGCATCACCCAAACTGCACTGGAATTTTCGCCAAAATATGTTGAAGTGAAAAGTTTTGATGCCATTATGGGTAAAAGTGATCTGCATCTTTCGGGCCGATTGGAGAATTTCATACCTTACCTGTTTAAAGACGAAACCATCCGGGGCAATTTCATTTTCACTTCAGGCGTGCTTGATCTGAATGAGTTTATGGCAGAAAGCACAGAAACTGCAACGGAAGTAGCCGATACAGTTCCCCTTGCAGTAGTTGAAGTACCCGGCAACATCGACTTCAAACTTGTCTCAAGAATTGACAAGCTGTATTATGACAAGCTGGCCATTGAAAACACCATCGGAACTATATTGGTTAAAGACAGCAGGGTGATACTGGACGGCGTAAGCATGAATTTGCTTGAAGGATCAATGAAGGTGTCGGGTGAATACAATGCCAGAGACATCAGTAATCCAATGATTGATTTGGATTTTGATGCCACAGCTATCGACATTCCGGCAGCAGTGGCAGCTTTTAGTACCCTTGAGAAATTTGCCCCTATTGCGAGTAAGGCAGTCGGGAAAATCTCACTGGGTATGAAATACACCAGTCTGCTTGATAAAAACATGATGCCCCTGTTGAATTCTATTGTTGGAAAAGGCAATCTGGCTTCCAACCTGGTAGGCATTAAAAGTTCTTCCATGTTTAGTAAAATAGGCAACGCCTTAAATTCAAAATCATTTGAAAATATGACATTCAAGAAGCTGGGCATCGGTTTCGACATCCGTGATGGCAAGCTTATTGTGGACCCTTTCGAAACTAAAATGGGAAATGCCAGCCTGTTGATCGGCGGTGACCAGGGATTGGACCAGAATATGAATTACACCATTGGCATTAACATACCGCGAGCTGAATTAGGCGCTGCAGCAAACGGACCCATTGATAACCTGATGAGCAAAGCTACCGGTGCCGGTTTAAAAATTGATCCGCTTGAAAACCTGAATATTAAGGTGAAGGTTGGTGGTACATTTAAAGATCCAAAAATAGGGCTCGACCTGAAGGAGAACAGTGCCAATGCCAAAGAAGCCATTAAGGAAGAGGTCAAGCAGGCTGTACAGGAACAGATAGACATTAAAAAAGAAGAAGCCAGGGCTGCAGCTCAGGCTGAGGTTGATAAAATAATGGCTGAAGCACAAAAAGAAGCTGATATGGTAAAGGATAAAGCAGCACAGGCTGCCGACATAGTGAGAAAAGAAGCCAATGCCAATGCAGATAGGCTGATTGCCAAGGCCAAAGATCCGATTTCTAAAAGGCTCGCTGAAGAAGCCGCAAAGAAAGTACGGCAGGAAGGTGAAGCCTCAGCTCAGAAAATAATCAAAGAAGCCGATGCCAAAGCCGATGCAATTATGAATGTTGCAAAAGAAAAAGGAAACAAGCTGTTGAATCAATGAACAATGAACAATGAACAATAAAAAAAAGCGGGTAAACCCGCTTTTTTTATTCCGGTTTAGCGGAAGTTTCTTCTGGTGCCACCAGTTTCATTCTCTTTTCCTGAATCCTGGCTTTTTTACCGGTCAACCCTCTCAGGTAATATATCTTAGCCCGGCGAACACGGCCATGCTTATTCATTTCAATTTTGTCGATAAAGGGAGAAACCATTGGGAAAATTCTTTCTACGCCAATGTTACCTGACATTTTGCGAACAGTAAAGGTGGCTGATGCTCCAGCACCATGACGCTGCAGCACAACACCACGATACTGCTGAATTCTCTCCTTGTTACCTTCCACAATCTTATAATGAACCGTTATGGTATCCCCGGCTT
Organism: uncultured Bacteroidales bacterium; assembly: GCA_964438935.1. Classification (GTDB taxonomy): domain Bacteria; phylum Bacteroidota; class Bacteroidia; order Bacteroidales; family UBA10428; genus UBA5072. The sequence goes on along the minus strand of CAYTNC010000063.1, from coordinate 5,881 downwards.
TGAATTCGGGGTATTCTTTTTTCGCGGTGAACTGATTCTCAGCAACTTTTATTAAATCCATGATGCACTTGTTTTATCGTTCGTCTTTCAAAATTCAGGTCGCAATATTACAAAAATTATTTCACAAAAAAGAGGACTGACGGCGGATTTTTATTTAAACATTTATAAACAAAATCAGATGCGGTTTCAATCAGCCCGCCGATGAGTCTGAATCTTCCTGTCAGAAAGCAAATTCCTCCGAAGATTCATGATTCAGTTCCTCAATATGGGGAGCTTTGGCAACCTGATGCACCGAATTCCCATCTACATATATGGCAGTATGTGGTTTAACCGGACATGCAAATTCGCAAGCTCCGCATCCGATACAAATTTCAGTGTTGATTTCGGGGATGGTCAATCCTTCTTTATAGGGCACCATTCTGACTGCCTGGGTGGGACAATGTTCGGAACAGGATCCGCATGAAGTATTGTCAGTATAAACAATACATTTCTCAATGATGAGTTTTACCTGCCCTGTTTGCTCCAGTTTCTTCTCCTCAACAGTCAGAGGTAGTATGGCACCGGTAGGACAGACCTCGCCGCATTTGGTACATTCGAAATTGCAGTATTCCACACCATAATCCATGTGAGGCTGTGACATGCCCATAAAGCCGTATTCAAGGAATGAAGGTTGCAAAACGCTGGTAGGACAAGCCGAAACGCAAAGATGGCATGCCGTACACCTGTCGGTAAAATGCTTCAGACTTACCGAGCCGGGAGGTGAAACCGGATGATTCTTTTTGTTTGGTATTTTTCCGGCTGGCCGGCCATTATCATCCTGAGCCAGCATACTGGCAGAGATTCCTGTCAGCCCCACTCCGTAAGCAATGGTTTTAGCGATGAAATTCCGCCTGGGACCATCTGCATTGATTGTATTCTTTTTAGTGGTTGAAAGTACCGGAACATATTTAATGCTGCTTTCCGGGCAAACGGATATGCAGTTGTAACAGGCCACGCAGCGGGAATTATCAACTTCAAGAGTTTTCACATTTATGCACTGCGATTTACAGGCAAATGAACACTTTCCGCACTTGGTACAGGTTGAAGCATCCATGCTGATCCTGAAAAAAGAAAACCTGGAAAGAAAACCAAGCACTGTGCCAACAGGACAAATGGTATTGCAATACAACCTGCCGTATTTCACCGCAAGCCAGCTTATAAGAATCAGCGTAATTACAGGAATAAGAACCGCATGCCAGGTGATAAGCTGAAGGTTAAACCTGTATAAAAAGTAAAGTTCAAATTTTTCAAAAAAAACTGCCAGCAGGTTATTGAGAACCAAAATACCGGGGCGTATGATGTCCGAGAAAATCCTTCCAAAACTGCTGTAAGGATCAAGCAGGTTCAGAACCCACATGCTTCCAAACAACAAAAAGATTACCGTAATAGCAAGAAACGGATAGCGGAGGTAGTTCAGCGCTTTTTTGAATTTATAACGTTTGACAATTCCAAATTTCTTGGAAAACCAGGCCAGCACATCCTGAAAAATACCCAGCGGACATATTATGGAACAGTATACGCGACCGAAGAGCGCAGTGAGGATAAGGACAAGGATAAAACCGGCGGTTGCAACTGCGGGAATAGTAATGAATTTGACAACCGAAGGCACAAACTGCAGGAACAAAACCCGGTCGGCCCAAACTGTAGGTATCAGCTCCCTGAAGTCAACGAACAGAGCTGCAACAGCAACAAGAAAAATGACAGCTAAAACAACGCGGAATGATTTAAGATGCTTTTGTTTCATGCCCCCATGGTTATCCTGTTAATCTTCATGGTGTCAATATTGGTACTGCCTGCGCCCAACAATTCTGCCAGGCCAATATGTTTTACCTGTTTCGGATCAATGCCAAACACTTTGGCAGCTGCCGTGTCAATAGCAACTATATCCTTGCCGATCATCTGGTATTTCAGGGTGGCAACATCTGCAACCGAAACACCGCGAGGTCCGTTACGCTTCATCACCCGGTATGCATCAACCACATTCAGATCGGGTTGACGATATGCTGCAAAATCGGCAATACACTGATGCAGGTCGTTGCCGTGCCAGTATTCACGATCCCAAACAACACCCATCATATTCTTCATGGCCACCGAAAGAGTAGATCCGCCATGATTTTTTAATACCGGTACATTAATGAAAACATCAGATTCAAGTATCAGTTCATGCACCCTGGCATTCTTCAGCTTTTTGCTTTTCGGAAGTGTCACATCCTGGTAATAGGTAGCACTCTTGCCGGAAACCATGGTGCCGCCTGCTTTCTTTACAGCATCTTCAATACCGCTCATTTTATAGCATCTTGTGGCCTCGGCACAGGTATTGTCGAAAACATAAACCGTTTTAGCACCCGCTCTTTTGCAATGCTCAACAATGCGGCCAACCAAATCGGGATTCGTATTCGCAGCCCTTTCAGGAGCCGAATCCCATCCGATATTGGGTTTAATGACCACGGTCTGATTAGGCTTCACAAATTGCTTCATACCACCCAGGGAGGCGATTCCCTTATCAAACATTTCAGCAGCTTCGCCACCCTTAATGGCAACCATATCATAGGGTAGTTGTAAGGCTCCGGTTTCAGCAGCTACCAGGTCACTGAATCGGCCCATGGAAAGGGCGGCTCCTGAAAGAACTCCAAACCCTACTGAATTTCTGATAAAATCTCTTCGTTTCATAATTAATGATTATTTCTTATTAGGACTCTTTAACAGAAAAATCCATGCCAAAAGTATTTAATTTGTTGCATATTAATCTCGAATGTCGGCATATTTGAAATAAATCTAAATAGCCACATATTTCTCATTATGTGCAATCTACGTTATTATTTTAGCATACTGGAATCGGATAGCACTTGAATTAACATGAATTTAACTTTTTATAACGCAGTTTCTACAAATGATTAACAGCGTCTTAACGAATGAAACCTGCTGAATTGCCGCTTAAGAATAAAATTATTAATAATTTCACCAGCTATTTAATTGCGCTTCATGAAGATTCTTTATTACGACTGTTTTGCCGGTATTTCCGGTGATATGAACCTGGGTGCACTTGTCGACCTGGGTGTTGAGTTGGATTATCTGAAAAAGGAACTGGGGAAGCTTCCCGTGCATGGCTACGAAATAAAATCCGGCAAAGATATACGGAAAGGCATTTCGGGCACGCGGCTGGAAGTGGTTATTGACAGCGAACACCAGACACTGCATCACCATGGTCATCACCATCACGGAAGTGACCAAGCGCACAACCACCACCACAATTCTTACAAGGATATTCGCAGGATGATTGAGACTTCAGAACTCAACGACAATGTAAAAAAAATGAGTCTGGCCATCTTTGGAGAAGTTGCAGAAGCTGAAGCCAAAGTACACGGTAAATTGGTTGATGATGTTCATTTTCACGAAGTGGGCGCCGTTGATTCCATTGTTGACATAGTAGGTGCTGCCATTTGCCTTGATTATATAGCTCCTGATAAAATTCAGTGCTCCACAGTTGAGTTGGGCGGAGGCATGGTACAATGTGCCCACGGGATGTACCCTGTGCCTGCTCCAGCTACCACAGAAATAGTAAAGAACATGCCTGTTCGTAAAGGCACTGTGGATTATGAAGCCACCACGCCTACCGGTGCTGCAATTCTGGCGGCACTGGCAAATGAATTTACAGACAAAACCAGTTTCAGAATTCTGAAAACTGGTTATGGAATCGGTTTCAAAGATGGAGTTCTACCCAACGTATTGCGCGTTCACATTTGTGAGTCTTCTGGGGAAAATGAACCTACAACAATCCCTTCCTTTATTATTGAATGTAATATTGATGATATGAACCCGGAGTTGTATGACTACATCATTGATTCACTCTTTTCAGCAGGCGCCAAAGATGTTTTCATAACACCAATAATAATGAAGAAGTCCAGGCCGGCAGTGAAGCTTTCCATTCTCTGCACTCCTGAAGATGAAACTCGTGTTAATGAAGTGCTTTTCAGGGAAACCTCTACCATTGGTGTTCGGAGGTATGTTATTGACAAAACCATACTCGACCGGAAAATCGAACAGGTAAGTACCCGGTTCGGTGAAGTCAGGGTGAAATCTGCTTTTTATCAGGGAGTATGCGTCAAGTCGAAACCCGAATACGATGATTGCATCAAAATAGCACGACAACACCAAATACCTATCAGCAAGGTATACCAAGAAGTGGAAAAGGCGCTTTCTAAAAAACAGGAGGCACATGATCAATCCTGAAAAATACGACATGCTGCTTCAGTGGTTGGGCCGGCTTGAAAACGCAGCCATTGCCTTTTCAGGCGGTGTTGACAGCACCTTTCTATTAGCTACTGCCGATAAGATCCTGGGCAAAAAAGTAATCGCTTTTACTGTTAAAACGCCCTATATACCTGATTGGGAGGTAGAAGAAGCCATTGCCTTTTGCCGCGGGAGAAGTATCAATCACCTCATAATTCAGGCCGAAATGCTCCCTGCCATCGCCAACAACCCCGAAAACAGATGCTATTTGTGCAAGAAACACATTTTTGCCGTTCTAAAAGAGGAAGCGCAAAAAAATGGTTACACCAGCCTGCTCGATGGCACCAATTATGACGATACAGGCATGTTCCGTCCGGGACTGGCTGCCTTGAAAGAACTGGGCATCAGCAGCCCCTTATTGGAAAACGGAATCACCAAAGCCGAGGTGCGTCATTTTTCTGCTGAACTGGGGCTTCCTACTGCCGATAAGCCTTCATATGCCTGCCTGCTGACACGGCTCCCCTACGATTACGTTGTTAAAAATGACGAACTCCGGAGAATTGAAAAAGCCGAGCGTTTTCTTGCCTCCATTGGTTTTGCTGCCTCCCGGGTACGTAACCACAACAACATAGCCCGCATTGAAATTGAAAAAGAACGGCTGACTGAACTGATGCAACCTGAAACAGCTGCACGGGTAGTTTCGCGGTTGCATGAACTCGGTTATGAATATATCACTCTTGATATGGAGGGATTTCGAAGCGGAAGCTTTGACAGAAACAAAAAACAAGCCCCAACATGAACAACGAATCTTTAAGTAAACTCCTTGCTGAGGTGAGAGATGGAAAACTCGACGTTTCCAAAGCGCTTGAACAGCTTCGCGACCTGACATCCAAAGAACTGGGCTATGCTACCATCGATAACAGCAGGGAATTGCGCACAGGCTATCCCGAAGTGATCTTCGGGCAGGGTAAAACGCCCGATCAGGTGGCAGGAATCATCCGCTACATGCTCACACAGGACAACAACATACTGGCTACCCGGGTTACCGGAGAAATGTATGAAAAGGTCAGGGAGTTTTGTCCCGATGCCCTGTACAATGAAACTGCCCGCACCATTTCCATCCGCAGGAAACAGATTCCCCCGCCATCCACTTTCATTGCAGTAATTACAGCAGGAACTTCAGATCTTCCAGTTGCCGAAGAGGCAGCCGTTACAGCGGAGATTTTCGGAAACAGGGTTGAACGCATTGTTGATGTTGGTGTTGCCGGCATACACAGGCTATACGATAAAATCGACCTGATCAGGCAGGCTCGGGTTAACATAGTTGTTGCAGGCATGGAGGGAGCGCTGCCAAGCGTGGTTGGCGGCATGGTAGACAAACCGGTAATTGCAGTCCCCACCAGCGTGGGCTATGGTGCCAATTTCGGAGGACTCTCCGCACTGCTGGGCATGCTTACCAGTTGTGCCAGCGGAACCAGCGTGGTAAATATCGACAACGGATTTGGCGCAGGATTTCTGGCGAGTATGATTAACAGGCTGTAGACTGCTCTTCTTCTAATTCGGTGTTCGGTGTTCGGTGTTCGGTGTTCGGTGTTCGGTGTTCGGTGTTCGG
>CAYTNC010000062.1:0-12962 GCA_964438935.1 uncultured Bacteroidales bacterium | reverse complement strand
GTTATCCGGTGCCTGAAATAGAAATCCAGCACCCCATCCAGTTCACCCACGTATTCACGCTCAATATCCCACGGCTTGAAGCGGAACAACCAGCGCAAATACTTTTTCCTGATACGGATGGTCTTCAGCATATTGAAATTTACGCCTTCGAGCCAGGCTTCACCGATTAATACAGCTTCCGGGTTAACCAACTGAACCTCCTTGCGAAAAGCTTTCCAGAAATTGTGGGAGGGGCCAATGGCATGGTCCAGCCTGAACCCGTCGGCACCCATCTGAAGCCAGTGCCTGGCAGCTCCGGTAATGTGATCTCGCGCATCCTTAAAGTCGAGGTTTATTTTGGGAAGTTCAGCGAAGTGCAGAAAGCATAAATAGTTGTTGTTGAAGTTATTAAAGTAGAACCAGTTGCGGTACTTACTCTTTCTGTCGTGAGCAGCTTCCTGGAAAAATGGATGTTTGTTGGAGCAGTGGTTTGGTACAAAATCCAGCAATACCCTGATGTTGTTCTGATGGCACAGGTCGATCAGGCTTTTCAGATCCTTCTCAGAACCAAATCGTTTGTCGGTTGTATAAAAATCGGTAATGTGATAGCCATGATAGGCTGTTGTTTTATATACCGGTGAAAGCCAGATGGTATTGATTCCCAGGTTAACCAGGTAGGGAATTTTCCCGGCAACGCCTTTCAGGTTTCCGCCCAGGAATACCGGTTTGTGAGGATTCCTTTCCGCACGGTATCCGGCAAAGCGATCAACCAGGATGTGGTATACAATAGCATCGCGGAACCAGGCAGATGATTTTATTGTATTGTTTTTTGCCATTGTTACAATTGTAGGGACGGACACAACGGACAGGTCACGACCTGTCCCTGCAAATCCAATTTTTCGCATTAACAAAGGCTTCGACCCAGGGTGAAACCTCGTCGTTCTTTCTTTCGCGGGGGTAGTATGCCCAGTTCCAGGGGGATGTAGCTCGTTCCAGGTGGGGCATCATGGCCAGGTGCCGGCCGTCGGCCGAGCAAATTCCGGCAATATGGTAATCGGAACCGTTGGGGTTGCCTGGATATTCTGGCTGGCTGTATTTCATGACAACATGGTATTTGTTTTCAGCATAAGGCATGCTGAATCTTCCTTCGCCGTGAGCCACCCAAATGCCTAATCTGCTGCCGGCCAGGGAGCTCAGCATGACAGATTTGTTCTCCGGAATGTCGACGCTTAAAAAGGAGGATTCAAATTTATGGGAAGCGTTGCGCAGCAGTTTTGGTTTTTCCGCATGTTCGGGATTGATCAGGTCCAATTCCGCCATCAGCTGGCATCCGTTGCATACTCCCAGGCTTAACGTATCCTTTCGGGCGTAAAAGTTTTCCAGTGCCTTGCGGGCCTTTTCGTTGTAAAGGAAAGCCCCTGCCCATCCTTTGGCACTTCCCAATACATCGGAATTGGAAAAGCCGCCTACAAAAACAATCAGGTTGATGTCTTCCAGATTTTCCCTTCCGGATATCAGGTCGGTCATGTGCACGTCCTTTACATCAAATCCGGCCAGGTACATTATGTAAGCCATTTCCCGGTCGCCATTGACTCCTTTCTCGCGAATGATAGCTGATTTTATTCCGGTGAACCCCGTTCGCGCTTTATTGATTCCATATTGACTGAGTTTTCCGGTAAATCCTTTCGGAAACTGAAAATCCAAAATCTGGTTCTTGTAATGAACAAAGCGTTTTTTTGCCAGTTCGGGTCCGCTCTGATCCCTGTCCAGTAAATAAGAAGTTTTGAACCAGGTGTCTCTTAGTGCCGTTACATCAAAGTCAAATTGCTGACCCGACTTCACAATACGTACCTTCCCATCTTGCCGGTACTGTCCGATTGTGAAAAACCTGATCTGATTGTCAGTGAGCATCTTTTCAACGGACGCATCATCTGTTTGAACAATAATTCCGGGGTTTTCACTGAAGAGTATTTTGATCAGGCTTTCCTCGGGTATTGCATCCAGGTTGATGTCCATGCCTGCCATAGGGGTAGGGAAGCACATTTCAAGCAGGGTTACGATCATGCCGCCGGTTGAAATATCGTGCCCGGCCAGCAACAATTGCTGGTCAACCAGTTGTTGAACGGTTTCAAAGGCTTTCACAAAACAGGCCGGATCAGTAACCGTAGGGGCATCATTGCCCCCCAGGGAATTGAGCGACTGGGCAAAGGCACTGCCTCCTGTTTTAAAGGAATCCGATGAGAAGTCGATATAAATGATCCGGCTTCCGGGTTTATCACAAGCCGCAGGTTCCACGGCCCTTGTGAAATCGCTGATTTCGGCAGCAGCAGAAATGATAACCGTTCCCGGTGAATATACTTCAGAACCATCCTTGTATTTCTGGGTCATGGAGAGCGAATCCTTACCTGTGGGGATGTTTATTCCAAGTGCTGTGGCAAATTCCCCGGCAGCCTTTACAGCGGCATAAAGCCGGGCGTCTTCCCCTTCACGGCGGCATGGCCACATCCAGTTGGCGCTGAGCGATATGCCCTTAATTCCGCCTTCGATGGGGGCCCATACGATATTCGTCAGCGCTTCGGCAATCGACAAAACAGAGCCGTGAGCCGGGTTGATGATGCCGGCAGCCGGAGCGTGCCCCAGAGAGGATCCGATGCCTCTGTGGCCCACATAATCCAGTGCGGTGATCGATAGGTTGTTCAGCGGGAGTTGCAGTGCACCGCAGGTTTGCTGCTTGGCAACCAGTCCGGTAACCGACCGGTCCACCTTATTGGTCAGCCAGTCCTTGCAGGCAACAGCTTCAAGCTGCAGCAGGTTTTCAACGTATTCAGGTATCAGCTCAACCTGGTATTCCGCGGATGCAAATGATGTTTCAACAGTCTTATCCTGCATGACCGTTTTGGGCGGATTGCCGAAGAAATCCTCCAGTTGAAGATCAATGGGTTTTTTCCCGTCTTTGTTTGAAAATACAAATTGCTGGTCTCCCGTGGCTTCACCAACTACATACCGGGGAGCTCTTTCGCGATCTGCGATCCGGGCCAGCAGCTCAGTGTCTTTTTCTTTCAGGATCAAACCTATTCGCTCCTGCGATTCGTTACCGATGATTTCTTTATCCGACAGAGTTGGATCTCCGATGGGCAGTTTATCTATATGCAGGGTGCCTCCGGTGCTTTCAACCAGTTCCGAGAAACAGTTGAGATGCCCTCCGGCGCCATGATCGTGTATGGAAACTACAGGATTCCTGTCGGATTCAGCCATAGCCCTTATGGCGTTGTACACTCTCTTCTGCATTTCGGGATTGGAACGTTGAACAGCGTTCAACTCAATGGAATGGTCGAATTCTCCGGTGGCAACCGAAGAAACAGCACCACCGCCCATGCCAATACGGTAATTGTCGCCTCCGAGCAGCACAATCTGATCACCCTTTTCCGGTGTGTCCTTAATGCTGTGGGCCTCGTTGGCATAGCCCACGCCTCCGGCCAGCATGATTACCTTATCGAAGGCCCAGAATTTGCCGTTTTCGGTGTGTTCAAAGGTAAGCAAACTGCCGCAGATCAGCGGTTGTCCGAATTTATTGCCGAAATCGCTGGCTCCGTTGGAAGCTTTGATCAGTATTTGTTCGGGCGACTGGTATAACCATTTTCGGGCAGACAGATTCTTTTCCCACTTGCGTCCGCCATTCAGCCTTGGGTACGATGTCATATAAACGGCCGTACCTGAAAGCGGCAGTGAACCCCTTCCGCCGGCCATCCGATCGCGGATTTCACCGCCTGAACCAGTGGCTGCCCCGTTAAAGGGTTCAACCGTGGTAGGAAAGTTATGTGTTTCGGCTTTCAGCGAGATAACTGACTGGATGGGCCGCAACCTGAAGAAATCAGGTTTATCCTGTGTGGCAGGTGCAAATTGCAGCACCCGCGGGCCCTGAATAAAAGCACAATTGTCTTTGTAAGCAGAAACCACCCGGTTGGTATTCCGGCTTGTAGTATTCCGGATCATCTGAAACAGGGTAAGTTCCTGTTGCACACCATCGACAACAAAGGTTCCGTTAAAGATTTTATGCCGGCAATGCTCTGAATTAACCTGTGAGAAGCCGAAGATTTCGCTGTCGGTAAGCTTTCTGCCAATCTTCGCGGAAAGGCCCCTGAGGTAATCAATTTCCGGTTCACTCAGGGCAAGACCCTCCTTTGCATTGTATCCGGCAATATCATCAATATAAAGAATGCTCCCGGGTGTATGTTGGATTTCGAAAATACCCTGATCCAGTTTTTCGTAGTAAACCTGCAGCATGGCATCGTAAGGGTCCTGCCTGCCTGCTTTCCGAAACAACTCAATCCGCTCGATCTGCCCGATACCCATGTTCTGGGTTATTTCAACGGCATTGGTGCTCCAGGGGGTGATCATTTCCTTACGGGGACCAATATATCCTCCGGTCAGGCTTTTCTCATCAACGCAGGAAGCTTTCCCAAACAACCAGGAGAGCTTGCTGAACGTTTGCTGATCAATTGATCCGGATGATTTAACCGCGTAAATAACTCCGTCTTGTGCTTCGAAAAAGTAATTCATGTTTTATGGAAATATCTATGGCAAAGTTAGAAAAAGCTGTCAGTACTCAATAATCCTTTCCACATTATTGTTGTGGAGATACTGCCTGATGATCTGTTGAACCTCCCTGTTGTCGGGATAGGAAGATATACATTCATGCATGATATCTGGGTTGTATTCCTGAAACGAAAGAGTAAAGTATCCATATCCAATGTACTTGCCCTTTTCAATTTTTATTACCGACTTTTCTTCCCTGTTCCTTCCTTCATCAATGATCAGCAGGTTATGATACCCAAAGCGGCAAAAATCAATGAGTTTGCTTGCCCTGAGGTTATATTTTGCAGGCGGTTCTTTGCCAACGCAGGCACCTTTACAGGCGCCAATTTCATAATGAAAGCAGTGATTTTCGGAAGGGTAAACACCGCAAAGCTTCTGGCAAAGACTGAACCGCTCAATCATTCGGTTCATGAAACTATGGGCCTCGGCTTTAGTTGAGAAGGTATTCAATGGTGATGTCGTGTTTTCTGTTGTCTTTTCAAGTGCAAACCGGATGTACCCCCTGTCATCGGTATAGGAACACAGTTCGTAGCGAAACATGGACCGGCGTTGCCTGCGATTGAAAACCGGCTTGTGTTTTTTTATCTCGTGCGATTCCCTGAGCAGCGCAATCAGCTCGCTGCCTGTGCAATCGCAGTCAACATCAGCCACCATGGTTTGCATGCGCATGGCTTTCCCCGAAGAGTGATTTGAGAAATGAGAAAGCACGCGGCTTTTGATGTTTTTGCTTTTTCCAATATACACCAGTTCAGCCTGATGGTTATAGAAATAGTAAACACCGGGAACTTCAGGCAGGCTTTTCAGTTTTTCAGGATCAAGAAGCGGATTTTTGATGCCGCCGATTTTACCCGAACCGGCAATATAGTTGGTGTTGTTGAGCGATTCTTCCTGCACCAGCATTTCAAATAAAACAGAGGTAGCGGCAGCGTCACCCATGGCCCTGTGGCGTCCGTTGATGGAGATTTTCAGGTCGTCGCAGAGTCTGCCGAGACTGTAGGATTGATGTCCAGGAAGAATTTTACGGCTTAGGCGCACTGTGCATAATTGCTCGCGACGGTAATCGTAACCAAGTCGTTGGAATTCACTGCGAACAAAATTGTAATCAAAAGCAACATTGTGGGCCACAAAAACATGATCACGGGTAATCTCAACGAGCTCTTTTGCTACTTCAAAGAATTTGGGCGAACCGGCCACCATTTCATTGGTAATGCCTGTTAACGAGCTGATGTGATAAGGAATTCTGCATTCCGGGTTGATCAGTGTGGAAAATTCATTAATTACCTTTTGCCCGTCGTGAATAACAACCGCTATTTCAGTGATTTTGTCTTTTTTGGGATTACCACCGGTTGTTTCAATATCAACAATCGCATACATGATGTCAGCAAAAATAGCTGATGTAAATGCAAAAAAACCGGTTTTGCCAACCGGTTTTATGAACATCTTTCAACAAAATCTGGTTAGGCGCCCCGGGCGGCAAAAATAGATTTAAAGGTTCCAAAAAATATTTTAATGTCATTTCCCAATGACCAGTTTTCAACGTATTCCCGGTCGAGTTGCATCCATTCGTTAAAGGGCACTTTATTTCTTTCGGGCTGGATTTGCCAGGTACATGTGATACCGGGTTTGATGCACAAGCGTTTGAGATGCCATTCTTCCTGCGCGTAAACTTCGTCGGGAAGCATGGGTCGGGGACCAATCAATGCCATATCGCCAATTAAAACATTGTATAACTGGGGTATTTCATCGATACCGGTTTTTCTCAGGATGCGGCCAACACGTGTTATTCGTGGGTCATTGACTATTTTAAAAGCAGGTCCGTCTGTTTCATTAAGTTCCTGGAGTGCGGCTTTTTGTTTTTCAGCATCAGCCCCCATGGTGCGGAATTTGTAAATATAGAATCTCCTTCCCCTCAGGCCTACCCGTTTTTGCATAAAGAAAACCGGTCCGTCTGATGTATACTTGATCAGCAGTGCAATCAGGGCCAGCATGGGTGATAAAACAAGCAGGGCAGATGCTGCGAAAGCTTGTTCAGCAATAGATTTCAATATATAGCCAAACCGTTTTCCCGGATTTGTTTCCAGGGCAAGAAACAGGTAACCGGCAATATCCCTGATGCCCGATACAGGAATTCCCTTTGCTTTCATATAGGGGAGAATCTGAAGGTGAACACCGAACTGTTGGCATATAGCAGTCAGTTCCTGCAGGTATTCAGCCGGAAGCGATGAGGTGCAGCATACAATTTCATCAACGATGTCGTGCCGCAAAATGCTTCTGATGTTGGCATTTACAGGGTAAATTCTGGAATGTTTAGGAAAAAGAACGCGGGCGATGGGTGAATCCGATAAAATGTAAGCTACCTGAACGCCCCACTTTTTTTGATACATCATCTCATAAATCATGTCAAGATGATCTTCATCAGCTATAACCATAAGCTTTTCAGGCTTGCTTTTGCGGCCCTGAAATCTTAATAATTCCAAAGTTCGGTTTGTTTTCTGCTTGCTATCCATAATAGGTATTGTCATCAGTATCTTCATACTGTTGCACGATTGGAAAGTTGAATATTTGTTATGAGTGTAAAAAAAGTGTTGACGAGTTGACCCGATGGTTCAACAAAAAATCATTAACTGAAAATATGATTAGGGTATTCTGTAAGAAGAATGAAGCACCTGCTCATTTTTGAAAATAATGACATTAGTCACCTTCCTGATGCAGAATATCTAATATTTTTGATACCAGGTTATGCAACTTGATTTTGTCCTGTTTTTTTTTATATGTTTGTGGATCTAAATTCACAGCCCAACAACCAGAATCTTTTTTGTGTTTTGCAAGCTGAACTTAAGAGGTGAATAAGTAATAAATTGATTTTGGTGCCTGATAATAAAATTTCATTATTTTTGAAAATTAAAATTAGATTATGTCGGAATTTCCTATGAGAAAAAACGAGTCGTTGGAAGAAATGGTGACTCGCAGAAACAAAAGGTTGAAAGGATTATTTTCCAGATTTGGGATTAATGTGCGGTTGGTAGGAGATGATAATAAACCGGCGGTTATCAAAGACGAGTCGATTGTATTATCGTGTTACGTTAAGAATTTTGATCTGCACTTTACCAAGGAGCCTTTCAGTGATGAAATATTGAAAACTGTGAAACTGAAGCAGGAACCCGAGGTTACAAAGTTCGAGCTGCTCGAAGTGCTTGAACTGTGTCAGCATCGGCCTGTATTCAAGGTTAAACTGGAAGGAAGTGACTTGTACCTGGTAGGCTATAATTACCTTAATTCCGAGGATGCTGTTGGCCGTTACCCTGTATTTGCAAAACACAAACCCAAGGTGTATTTTGATTACGAATATGCTCAAAGTGTAGCTGAAAACCTGCGGACCGACGGATATACAGTAGTTATTGAATAAAGAAAAGATACTTCCTATGCATACCCGCTTTACCAGCGGGTTTTTTTATGGCTTGTTACCGGGTGGTTAATATTTATTTTTACAGGAATGGTGCAATTCAACTAGATTTGTATTTTGAACATGGATTGAATGAAACAAAGGGATAAATCTTTTGTGCCGGTTCCGCGACTATTTTCCAAAAGCAGTCAGACAACTGTTGATTTCAGGCAGATCAGTAATTTTTTCTACGATCAGCTGGTTGATGCCTTTATATTTTTTACTACAGATAAGCCGGTTGACTGGACCACTTTTACATCACCGGAAGGAAAGCTGAGAGCCCTGGCTGGCAGGTTCACAATCAACGATTATAATGATGCCTTGTTGCTGCAATATGGGAAGGCTACAAAGTCCATAATTGGCCTGTCGCTGGGTGAATTCTTCGGAAGCAGCTTCGTTTTGAACAACGAGGCATGGACCAAGCTGATTGGCCAGGGGGAGGTTTTTGCAGAATTCACGCATGAGAAAACCGAAGGATCTGTATTGTGGACAGAGGCCAATTACCGGCTGATTAAAGATAAGGCTGGCAAAACTATTGGAATAATTGTTGCACAGCGTGATATTACCCAACGAAAACAGGCTTTTAAGATATCAGAAGAATCAGAAGAAAGGCTAAGAAAGCTGGCGCACCTTTCTTTTCAGGCTATTGCCATTTTGCATCAGGGCGTGGTGGTTGATGTGAATGAAGCCATGATGAAATTAACAGGTTATAGCAATGCTGAATTGTTAAATCAGCATACGCTGCCTTCCTGCTTTCAAACAGCTTATGCCAGAAAACTCTTCAAAAAGAATTGGGATGAACCTGCGGGTGCCTTTGAAACCAAGCTCTTTAGAAAAGACAAATCCATCATTACCGTAGAAATTGAGACTCAGATTATTAATTACAAAAACGAACCAAATTATGTAATAGGTATCCTTGACGTTTCCAACCGCAAGAGAATTGAGGAGGAAATAGTAAAGCTTTCTATTGCCCTGGACCAAAGTGCCAATGAGATTATAATAACGCATAAAAACGGTGATATCGAGTATGTGAATAAATCATTCACAACAATTACAGGATATCTACCATCGGAAGTCATCGGTAAAAACCCCAGGATGCTGAAATCGGGAACGCATACTGCTGCGTTTTATAAGGATTTATGGAAAACGCTCAAGAAGGGGCAACGCTGGGAGGGTGAATTCCACAACCGCAAAAAAAACGGGGAGCTATACTGGGAATCAGCCACCATTACTCCTATAAAAAATAAGGAAAGTGAAATTGTCAGGTATATTGCAATAAAGGAAGATATTTCACTGCGGAAGATTGCCGAGAAGTCGCTGCGAGAAAGTGAAGAGAAATTCAGATCAATGGTATCAAACATACCGGGGGTGGTATACCGGTGTGCCTACGACACCGATCTTACTTTTTTGTTTGTGGCTGATGCTGCTGAAAACCTTACCGGATACCGGGTTTCTGAACTTCAGGATCATCCGGGCAGGTCACTCTCCAGGTTGATACACCCTGATGACCTGGCCCGGGCAAAGGAATCCATTAACAAAGGGCTGAACGATTTTCAGCAGTACAACGTGGAATACCGGATCATTACCAAACAAAAAACGGTGAAATGGGTGTCGAACAGTGGTCGTCCGGTTTATAGCGAAGATGGATCCATCAAATGGCTCGATGGCTTTCTGCTGGATATCACAGTAAGAATTCTGGCTCTGGAAGAGCTTAAAAAGGCAAAAATTGCTGCTGAAGAAGCAAATAATGCAAAATCTGAGTTTCTGGCCAACATCAGCCATGAGATCAGAACACCCCTGAATTCAGTGCTTGGCTTTACTGAGCTCCTGGAAGGGTTAACAAACGACAGTCAGCAAATCAAGTATCTCAACAGCATCAGGGCCAGTGGAAAAAACCTGATGATGCTCATTAATGACCTGCTGGATCTGTCGAAAATTGAAGCCGGAAAAATGACGCTTCATTATACATTTTTCGACATACGAAGATTGCTTGATGAGATCAGGAATGTATTTTCACTCAGAGTCACTATTAAGGGAATTGGCTATTTAGAAAAACTCGATAAGAAATTCCCGGCCGAAATAAAATTTGATGAAGTGCGACTCAGGCAAATTCTGATCAATCTTGTTGGTAATGCAGTGAAATTCACCCATCACGGTGAGATTATCATGGTTATTAAGTGTTCCAATAAGGTTGAGAAAAAGGCCAATCCGACGATGCGACTGGAAATCCAGGTGAAGGACACGGGAATTGGAATCCCGGAAAACTCATTCCGGCTGATTTTTGAATCTTTCCGTCAGCATTCTCAACTTGATTCAAGGAAGTATGAAGGAACCGGATTGGGTCTGGCAATTACAAAAAGGCTCGTTGAAGCCATGAATGGAAATATCAGCCTGCAAAGCAAGGTGGGGAAAGGAAGCATTTTTAGAGTGGTCTTTCCGCAAGTGGAATATTCCGAAGTTAGCACCAACGCAATCACATCGCCATTTATGCCTGAATTCAAAACAGACAGGGGGCCTGATGCAGGTGCGAAAGGATCGAATGATCGGAGCCAGAGCCATGACATTGACGATAATCTGGATGTGCATATCATCAGGAATTCGGATTTCAGCCTTTTGGTCCGGCGTTTTGAAAATGAATTTACCGACCGGTGGAAGCTGTTTGAAAAGAAACAACCGCTCAGAGAAATACAGTCATTTGCACAGGAGATAATCAGTCAGGGTAAAAGCTTTAGAATAGGCTTCATTCAACAATATGGCGAACAGCTTTTGTCTACTATAGAGAACTTTGATATTGAGCAGATGAGAATCAAGCTTGACTATTTTCCGGATCTTCTGAAACAAATGAAAAAACTAGGACATGAGAATAAATGAACAGAGCATCCTTATAGTGGATGATGTGCCCAAGAATATTCAGTTGCTCGGAAGTATTCTGAAAGAGGAGGCATACGAGTTGGAATTTGCCACCAGCGGCAAGGAAGCTCTTGAATGGCTTGGTTCAAAACCATTTGATCTGGTACTCCTGGACATCATGATGCCTGAAATGGATGGTTTTGAGGTATGCCGAAGGATAAAAGAGAATCCGGCTACCCGTGAAGTATCTGTAATATTTCTCACTGCCAAAGCCGATTTTCAAAGCATCATTCAGGGATTTGAAACAGGTGCCGTTGACTATATTACAAAACCATATAACCGCAAGGAATTGCTGGTTCGTGTGAAAACACACCTGACGATCCAGCAACAGCGCAAACAACTGGAACTCACCTCGGCTTTTGAAAAGAAGATATTCTCCATCATCGGACACGACCTGAGAAGTCCCATGGGCAATATCCGAACCTATATTGATGCTTTTTTGCAGGTTAATACCGGACTTGATGAAAATGTGGTTGCCCTGTTAAAGGATCTTTACCTGTTGTCGGATAATGCATTTAATCTTCTCGAAAACTTGCTGAACTGGGCCAAGAGTCAGTCGGGAGGTATCATCTGCCGCCCCCAGGAAGAGGATATCTTCCAGTTGATCAGGAATGTTCTGTTGCTCTTCTCCCTCCAGGCCGAGAATAAGAAGATCACACTATCTTATGAGGGCCCCGATCAACTTAACGGCTATTTTGATCCCGAACTCATTTCTGTAGTTATCAGGAACTTGTTGTCTAATGCGTTGAAATTTACACCACGGGGAGGCAAAATTTTTATCAGGGCGCATCACGCAATTGAAAACGACTCAAAAAGACTGATCATACAGGTTGCTGACACCGGAATTGGCATGTCAAAAGAAACCCTCGACAACCTGATGAATAAAAACATCCATTTCACAACCTATGGTACCGACAATGAAAAGGGATCCGGATTGGGTTATCAGCTATGCGAAGAATTTGTGCGGTTAAACCAGGGAAGCATGAATGTTGAAAGCAACCCGGGATCTGGCACTACCTTTATTGTAAGTTTACCGGCGAGTGCCGCCGAAAGCAATAATTAACGCAGGGGATTAATCAGAGTAAAATTCAAGTGCCGGTTCATAAACCGACAGAAAGGCATTTTCAACCTGCTGATTGATTTTGTTGTAAAGAACCGGAAAAGGGTTTTCATGCGTGTAATCATACGGAAAGTGAACCAACTTAAACTGCCCCGACCGGAAGAAACTTTCCCCCGTTGCCTCACGTATGCCTTCAACCGGCATGATCCTGTCGTTCTGCATGGCAATAACCATAAGGTTTTTACTGAATCCTGCCATGGCCTGCTCCCTTTCTTTTGCATACAGGCCCGGGATAATCAGTGATCTGAATGCGTCACCGAAGCTTCGTTCAATTCCACCCGACTGAAGACGATTCAAAAAACCCGACTTTTTTGTTACTGCATCAATGTAAAACCTGAGAATGGTTTTGAAAGCCAAACTGTCCATGATATATTTAGATACGCCTTTCATTCCGCTGAACAGAGATCCCCCGGCGAAAAATACGATTTTTGATTTGTCAAGTATTCCTCCCGGATTGCTGATCATCAACGCTTGTACCAGCATACAACTGATGGAATAGGCAAAAATGTCGGTAGAAGTCCCGGTTTCAAACAGCGGGTGATCCCCCTTTTTTATTTGTTGCATCAGGCTGATCAGATCTTTGATGCTCTGCAGGCCCGAAAAATAAAAACGCTGTGGGTGTTCGGTAAGCCGTTCACTCAGGGCCAGGTTTACTACAGAGGCTTCCTGTATGTCTGAAAAAGTTCTCTTGCGGACTTCAAGCAAACCGGCCATTTTCCGGTTGTCGGTCCAATCAGGCAACCCCCTGTTGATGTGATACGAAAGCGGAAACATCAGAACCGCCCTGCCGGTTCTTTCAGAAAGCATCCTGGCCCCGGTCAGATGCTTGTGCCAGGTCCTTTCATTCAACCCGTGCAACAGGATAATTACCCGGGCTGCCTTTTTCTTTCCATCGGGCATGATTACCGGATAGCG
>CAYTNC010000061.1:0-13101 GCA_964438935.1 uncultured Bacteroidales bacterium | reverse complement strand
TGATGGCAATGGCCAGGTCGCCCGTTCCGCAGCAAAGGTCAACAACCTGCCGGGGCGCGCTTTCGAGACACTTTTGTGCCGTGTACCGGCGCCAATTCTTGTCGAGCCCAAAAGTAAACAGCCGGTTTACCAGGTCGTACGACCTGTAGATGCGGGAGTAATATGTCTGTAGCGGGTGGGGCATTTTTTTGTCTGCTAAGTCTGCTAAGTCTTCTAGGTCTTCTGGTCTTCTGGTCTTCTTGGTCGTGCAGTCTGGTGAGTAGCTGTCATTGCGAGCGGAATGAAATGGAGCGTGGCAATCTATTTCTACTTTGACAGATTTAAGAATACAGATTATATATCGTCCCTACGGGACTTTAAGAACGTTATTATGCTCAAATTCTACCAATATTTAACCTCTACGAGGTTAGAAAAAAGTGCCAGAGGCACGAAATATCGGTCGAAAAAACGTTTAATGTATCAATAAAAGTCCTGTAAGGACGATATATTGAAATCTGTCAAAGTAGAACTATATTGAGTCGCGAATAACAAGAGATTAACTTCGTTGAGCTCCGCTACGCTCCGGTTGCTTCGGTCGTGCCTCCCTCGCAAAGATGTGTTTCGGCTGTTTCTCCCTGCTAATGCCCCTACTACTGCCGCTTTCTTCAATATTAGCTCTTTGTTCTGCACCAAAGATAATTGATTGTGCAAAAATACGAGTCATCACATCATTCATTATCTTTACCGCAAAATTAAGAGCATGTCACGAAGAGTTAGGGTGCGTTTTGCACCGAGCCCCACCGGGCCGTTGCACATTGGAGGAGTGAGAACCGCGTTGTTCAATTATCTGTTTGCTGTAAAGCATCATGGAGATTTTATCCTGCGCATTGAAGATACCGATCAGGCCCGGTTTGTTCCGGGCGCTGAGAATTATATTATTGAATCGCTCAAATGGTGCGGACTTGAGTATTCCGAGGGCCCCGATTTGGGAGGGCCTCATGAGCCTTACCGACAGAGCCACCGGAAGGACCTATACCGGAAATATGCCGAAGTACTTATAAACAGTGGCCATGCCTATTATGCCTTTGATGAGCCGGAGACATTGGATGCCTTACGGAAGCAATACGAATCAGAAGGAAAGATATTTCAATACGACAACAACACGCGGTTAACACTCCGAAATTCACTTACCCTGGCTGAAGAAGAGGTTACGCGATTGCTTGAAACTGGTGTGCCGCATGTGATCAGGTTTAAAATGCCCGAAAACGAGGAGGTGATTATTCGGGATCTGATCCGGGGAGAAGTCACTTTTCACACGAACCTGCTGGATGATAAGGTGCTGTTTAAAACCGACGGATTACCCACCTACCACCTGGCCAATGTTACCGATGATTACCTGATGGAAATCACCCATGTGATCCGTGGAGAAGAATGGCTGCCTTCACTTCCCCTGCATGTGTTGCTGTATAGAGCATTGGGATGGGAAAACGTGATGCCGCAGTTTGCGCACCTGCCATTGATTTTGAAACCAAGCGGACAGGGGAAGCTGAGCAAGCGCGATGGCGACAAAATGGGATTTCCGGTGTTTCCGCTGCAATGGACCGACCCCTTCACCAATGAGGTTTCGTCGGGTTACCGTGAGTCGGGTTACCTTCCCGAAGCCATGGTAAATATGTTGGCCTTCCTGGGTTGGAATCCGGGAACCGAGCAGGAGCTGTTTACTTTGAAAGAACTGGCACATACTTTTGACCTCGACCGGGTAGGGAAATCAGGTTCGCGTTTTGATCCTGAAAAAGCAAAGTGGTACAACCAACAATACCTGAAAGCCATGGATGATGACGACCTGGCGGCCCTGTTTGTCCCCGTATTGCAACAGAAAGAACACACGGTAAGGCTGGATTACCTTAAAAAGATAGCCACATTGGTGAAGGAACGACTCGTGTTTCCGCAGGATTTCTGGAGCCAGGCTTTTTACTTTTTTGAGGGGCCAAAGGAATACGACACGACTATGGTAAAAAAGGTATGGAAAGAAGACACACCCCAAATCATATCGGAGGTTAACAAACTGTTTGTTGAAAGTAATGATTTTACTGCTCCGGCCCTGGAATTGTTGATCAAGCAATTTACCGAAAGCAGGAACCTGGGATTTGGTCGTGTTGCCGCACCCCTGCGCCTGCTGGTGGTGGGTTCGGGCATGGGGCCGCACCTCTTTGATATCCTGGAGATGATTGGTAAAGAGGAAGCGTTAAGCAGAATTGACAAGGGACTAGAAAAGATCCTTCGAGGATAGTTACCCGAAATCAGGCATTGTAAGGGATTGCCTCACTACAAGGCAATGAATTTGGCATGGCTGATATTATAATTTTTGTCAGTTCAGATAACTATTGTTAATAACTCTCGTTACAATTATGGTAACTGGTTGAAGTTGTGTTATAACTTTAATGACACCAATCAAAACAAATACCGTAACCCTGTTATTTCAATATATGAATATTTCCAACACTCTATAATTAATAACTTAAATCTATCAAACATGAGAAAATCATTAGTTTTATTTGCATTGCCCATGTTGGCATTAGCATTATTTATCGGTTGCGAAGGTGATGAAGGTCCGGCAGGTCCTAAGGGAGACCAGGGCGTACAAGGCGCACAAGGCGTACAAGGCGCACAAGGCGCACAAGGCGACCAGGGCGCACAAGGCGCACAAGGTATTCAGGGCGAAACCGGAACGGCCAATGTGATTTATTCAGAATGGATTCAACCGGCAGGTGACTGGAGAGACACTACATTTTATGGCAAAGCCAAGGTGAATCACATCAATGTTTCGCAGCTAACGAGTGCAATGATTAACGACGGTGTAGTGCTTTGCTATTACAAATCAGTACCAACGATTATAATACCAAGTTTAACCAAAAACATTATTGCTCTTCCTTGGACCGGACTTACAGAAAGCACTGCCTTTACACTTGACTTTTGGCTGAAAACCGGAAGAATTACGTTCCGGGCATTTACTCATGACAACTCAGGATCTTACACCCCGGTGGGGTCGCTTTATCATGCTGAATTCAGATATGTGATCATCCCAGGCGGGGTTGCCGCAACTGCAAAGAAATCCACACTCGACTTTACCAAACTGAGCTACGAAGAAGTTTGTGAATTGTTTGATATTGCTGAATAGGCACTTAATTTAAGAATTGTGAAATCCGCCACGGGCAAACCGCAGGCGGATTTCTTGTTTTTATACCTGATAACAATCAGGGTTTAGTCGGGATTTTTTCCGTAATTTTTGTAGATAAAATCCCGGTTATGATTCAAACAGCAGGTAATCGAGGAGAAGGGGTCAGGTCGGATTGTTTTGTGAGTTTCGACCCGGATTCGGTTCAGGAAACCGAAATCCACCTCACCAGCAAGGTGAAAAGTATGTATGGCCATTCCATTCTGGAATTGTGCCGTGATATCCTGAAGTTTTACAATATCACACGTGCCAGGCTCGAAATTGAGGATACAGGCGCATTGCCATTTACGCTTGCTGCCCGGATCGAAGCGGTTGTCCGCAAATGTATTAAAACAGATAAGGACTACCTGTTGCCGGTTCATCCGAATCACTGTTACGAAACATCAAAAGAAATCGACCGGTTTACACGGCTGTACCTGCCCGGCAACAACCCCAAACTCATGATCAATGCGGGCATCTATGGTGCCGATGGCATCATACTCGACCTGGAAGATTCCGTGGCACCGGACCGAAAACACGAAGCCCGTTTTCTGGTAAGAAATGCCCTGCGCTGTGTGGATTTTTACGGCGCTGAGCGCATGGTACGCATCAACCAGCTTCCAGCAGGACTTGATGACCTGCGGTTTTGTGTTAACCAGGGTGTTCATGTGATCCTGATTCCCAAATGCGAAAATGCAGAACAGGTGTTGTCGATTGACCAAGCCATCGCCGGTATATTGGGCGGAAAGAATGAACACATCCACCTGATGCCCATTATTGAAAGTGCGGCAGGGGTGATGCATGCCTTTGAAATTGCCTGTTCGTCGAAGCAGGTAGTTGCCCTGGCCATAGGGCTCGAAGATTATACAGCCGATATTGGAGCACAACGTACAACTGAGGGCAACGAATCGTTTTTTGCACGCAGTATGATTGTGAACGCTGCACGTGCTGCCGGTATTCAGCCTATCGATTCAGTGTTTTCCGATGTGGATGACCTGGAAAGTCTTGCCGGAACTGTAAAAAAATCGAAGGCACTTGGCTTTGCCGGAATGGGATGTATACATCCGCGGCAAGTTCAGGTGATCAGGGATAATTTTATGCCTGAAGCAGGGGAGTGCGACAAGGCAAGGAAAATAGTGCTGGCATATGAAGATGCCGAAAAAGCAGGTTCCGGTGTAGTTTCCCTCAACGGCAAAATGATTGATCCCCCTGTGGTGAAACGGGCACTGAAAACCATCGAAAGGGCCGTGAAGTACGGATTGATCCCTGTAGACTGGAGGACTGCACCATGAAAGAAAAACTTGTACAAAATGCAGCCGGCAGGTGGGTGCCTGTTGAAATCAACGGGACAAAGGCAATTCCATACCAGGGGGTTGGTGCGTACCGGCCACAGGGTTTCCGCCATGCGCCCAGGTTGTTTTCAAATGCCGATTATCCCGCCGATGGGAATAAAGAGGTTGCCTCCCTGAAAGAAGCCTTACAAAAGGCCGGTTTGAAAGACGGCATGACCATTTCAACCCACCATCATTTCCGTGAGGGCGACCTGGTGGCCAACAGGGTGTTTGATGCTGCCGCAGAACTGGGTGTTAAAAGCCTTTGCTGGTTTCCGTCAGCTTCGTTTCCGTGTCACGCTTACCTGTTGAAATACCTCGACGATGGCACCATCAGCCACATTGAAGGCAGCATGAACGGCCCCCTCGGCCGGTATTGTTCCGAAGGAAAGATGAAAAAAACAGCGGTACTTCGCTCCCATGGCGGCCGATACCAGGCCATTCAGGATGGCGAGGTAAAAATTGACATAGCGGTAATCGGAGCCGGTTGTGCCGATCCGTTTGGCAATGCCAACGGAGTTACCGGTCCTTCTGCCAGCGGCTCACTGGGCTTTGCGATGGGTGATGCGCAGTATGCCGACCGGGTAATTGTGGTTACCGACAACATGGTGCCCTTTCCTTGTGTTCCCTGGCAAATTCAGGGCAACTACGTTGATTTTACTGTAAAGGTCGACCGTGTGGGGATCCCTGAGAAAATAGTCTCGGGAACCACAGAAGTTACCAAAAGTCCCGACCGGCTGCTCCTCGCAGAACTCACCGCCCGCTTTTGCGAAGTAACCGGCATTATCCGCGACGGGTTTTCATTTCAGGCCGGCGCCGGTGGCACCGCCCTGTCGGTTGGCAATTACTTTGCCGATATCATGCGCCGGAAGGGAATTAAGGCCCGCTTTGCCCGGGGCGGCAGCAACAAATACCTGGTGCAGATGCTCGAGGAGGGCCTGGTGGAGTATATACTCGACGGTCAAACTTTTGACCTCGAGGGTGTGCGGTCGATCCGCGACAATCCCCGGCATGTGATGACCAGTCCCTTTACCAGCTACAACTACCACGGCAAGGGCAACATTGCCGGCATGGTGGATGTGGTGGTGCTGGGTGCTACCGAGATTGATCTGAATTTCAATGCCAACGTGGTAACACATTCCGATGGGTACCTGTTGCACGGCATTGGCGGCTGGCAGAATTGCCTGTTTGCTAAAACGGTAATCCTGCCTGTTCCGCTGTTCAGGGACAGGATTCCTGTCATCCGCGATGAGGTGACCACGTTGTGCGGTCCGGGAGAGTTGATTGACGTGGTAGTCACCGAAAGAGGAATCGCCATCAATCCGCTTCGTACCGATTTGATTGAAAAAGCAAGGGGGTCGGGACTGCCGTTGCAAACATTGGAACAACTGAAGGAAGAGGCTGAACGGATATGCGGAAAACCCCGCCCACCTGAATTTACCGACAAAATTGTGGCTGCCATCAAGTGGGTGGACGGAACGGTGATTGATATAGTGAAGGAAGTAGCCGTTGGCCGTTAGCCATTGGCCGTTGGCTTTTGGCTATTAGCTAACGGCAAAAGGCTAAAAGCTAATAGCCAATAGCAGTATTATTAATTAAAAAAAAGCATTATGCGCAATTTTAGAAATCTGGAAATCTGGAAAGAGGGCATAGCCCTGGTAAAAGCTATTTATCAGCTGGTTGATAAATTGCCGGATAATGAAAAGTACGGATTGAGGAGTCAGATGTGCAGGGCTGTAGTTTCAATTCCCCTAAATATTGCAGAAGGATCAAGCCGAGGCAGTGAAATTGATTATAAGCGATTTCTGGAAATGGCCATTGGTTCTTCATTTGAATTGGAGACACAACTAATTATAACTACAGAAATTGGTTTCTGCTCAGCAGATATTATTAATGAATTGATTCAACAAATACATCATCTACAGCAAAAAATAAATGCTTTGATAAATAAACTTAAACTATCTATTAATAATCGCTAATTATCAGAAAACAGCTGTTGGACGCTAGCTGTTAGCTGTTAGCAAAACGCTAAAGGCTAAAGGCTAAAGGCCAATGGCCAATAGCTACTACAATGTCCAAACCAACTATCATTATCATGCCGGGCGACGGAATTGGCCGTGCCGTGATGCAGGAAGCCCTAAGGGTGCTTGAAGCTTCGGGGTTTGAAGCCAGTTATGTTGAAGCCGATATCGGCTGGGATTTCTGGTGCAGGGAAGGAAATGCCCTTCCCGAAAGAACGGTGAAACTGCTGGCAGCTCATAAGGTGGGCCTTTTTGGCGCCATCACCTCCAAGCCCAAAGAAGAGGCTGCTGCCGAACTGGCCAATCACCTCAAGGGCAAAGGATGTGTATATGCCAGTCCGATTGTGGGCATGCGCCAGCATTTTAACCTGGATGTCTGCATCAGGCCCTGCCACACCTACAAGGGGAATCCGCTCAACTTCATCCGAAGGGGAGCCCATGGCGAAATTGAAGAACCCGAAGTGGATGTGGTGGTATACAGGCAGAATACTGAGGGATTGTATTGCGGCGTGGAATGGAGCAATCCGCAGGGGGTGGTTTACGAGGCACTGAAAAGTCACAAGAACTTTGCGAAGAATTTTGGCACGGTACCGCCCGAAGAAATAGCGGTTTCCACGCGTATTTTTACCCGCAGGGCAACCGAAAGAATACTTCGTGCAGCTTTTGAACATGCTGCTCAACAGGGTTACAAATCGGTTACATTGTGCGAAAAGCCCAATGTGATTCGAGAAACATCGGGTATGATGTACAACATGGCCCGGCAAATACAGCACGAATACCCTGCCATTGAGCTGTGGAATACCAATATTGACGCCCAGATGATGTGGCTGACCAAAAATCCCGAGGATTACGGCGTGATTGTGGCGGGTAACATGTTCGGCGATATTGTTTCCGATGGTTTTGCCGGTTTGATCGGCGGACTGGGTTTTGCATGCAGTGCCAATATCGGCGACCAGGTGGCTGTGTTTGAACCCACCCATGGCTCGGCACCCAAGTACGCCGATTACCCGGTGTCGATTGTGAATCCCATAGCCATGATTGAATCGGCCTGCATGATGCTCGATCATTTGAAACAACCGGAGCGGGCCGCAAAAATCCGCGGGGCTGTTGCTTCGGTGATTGCCGAAGGGAAAGTGCATACTTATGACATGCTCAAGATGAAGGGGAGCCCGGATGTGCTGACCCACGGCGCGGCATCAACAAGGGAGATGGGGGATGCGGTGGTGGAGAAGGTGATTGCGTGAGAGTAGCAGCGGCAGCGGCAGTGGCAGTGGCAGTGGCAGTAGCAGTAGCAGTAGCAGTGGCAGTAATATTTTGGAATGATAGAAAAACACAACAGTATGCAGGACATTAAGAAATTATGGCCGGAATTGGAGTGGATTCAGGATCGGGATTTGCGGGAAAAAGTTGCAGCCACCTGGTTACTGGCTCTGAAGAAAAGTGTACTCAGCTCGGATGACCTGAAAAAGATCCCTTTCACCCTGCTGGCAGGACCTGATCTGAAAGTGAGTTTTATGGATCACAAACGTGCTGTGGTGCATATAACAAGGGAAAGCGGCTTGAAGTTCAACGAATTTTTTAAGGAAGAGTTGCCGGTGAATATGGATGTGCTGATTGCCGGCGCCATATTGGCCGATGTGGGCAAGCTGCTGGAATATGAAAAGGATGCCGGTGGGAAATGCATCCAGGGTAAGTACGGATCGTACCTGCGCCACCCTTTTTCGGGAGTGTCACTGGCTGAGCAATGCGGCGTTCCGGCTGAGGTGTGCCACATCATAGCAGCACATGCTGCCGAAGGCGACCTGGTGAAGCGATCCACAGAAGCCTATATTGTGCATCATGCCGATTTTATGACGTTTCTGGCCATTAAGAACAAAGAGCCAAGAGCCAGGAGCTAAGACAGGGACAAGGGACAAGAGACAAGAGACAAGAGACAAGAACCAAGAGTCAAGACAGGGACAAGAGCTAAAGGCCAATAGCTAAAGGCTAAAAGCAAAAAATAAAACAAAGTACCATGACAATTATTGAAAAGATACTGGCGGAGCATGTGAGGAACGGCAGTGGCAGTGGCAGTGGCAGTGGCAGTAGCAGTAGCAGTAGCTTGAGACCGGGTGATATTGTGGATGTGGTTATTGATGTGCGCATGGCGCGCGACTTTGGCGGGGCCGGCGTGGTGAAGCAACTGGAGCAGTATCAACTGACTGTTGCCGACCGGAGCAAGACCTTTTTTACCTTCGATTGCAACCCAACAGGATCGGACCAGCAATATGCCTCAAACCAGCAAAAATGCCGACTTTTTGCACGGACACATCAGATTGATGTTTATGATATTAACGCCGGCATTGGCACGCACCTGGCCATTGATGAGGGACTGGCTGTTCCGGGGTCAACGCTGGTTTCAACCGATTCTCACGCCAACATCGTAGGGGCCATTGGTGCTTTCGGTCAGGGCATGGGCGACAGGGATATTGCCGCTGCGTGGTCGCGTGGATCGGTTTGGTTCAGGGTTCCGGAAACAGTTAAGATCACGCTTACCGGTGAGCGTCCTGAAAACCTTGCGGCTAAAGATATTGCCCTGAACATGCTGAAGGCTTTTGGAGCCGATGGGTTATTGGGGTACGCCGTGGAATTGTATGGCGAAGAAGCTGAAATACTTACCCTGGATGAACGGATCACCATTTCTTCGATGGCTACCGAAATGGGAGCCATAGCCATCATCATCCCGCCATCATCGGAGGTAATTGCCTTTTGCCGCGAACATTCATACCTGCCTGTCAATCCGGTTTATGCCAATCACGATGCCCGGTACAGCAAAGCCATTGAACTGGATATCGCTTCGTTTACCCCTTCGGTGTCGATTCCCGGGCAGCCCCATCATGTTAGTCCGGTTACAGAACTGGGCCAGGTGAAGATTGATTCCGCCTTCGTGGGCAGTTGCACCAACGGCCGGATAGAAGACATGAAGGAGGCAGCACGGTTACTAAAAGGAAGGAAAGTGGCCCCGGGCGTTGTGCTGAAGATTGTTCCATCAACCGATGAAGTTTGGAATACCTGTTTAAGCCAGGGGTACCTCAACATTTTCAAAGAGGCTGGAGCTCTGGTGGGTAACGCCGGATGCGCAGGTTGTGCATCGGGACAAATTGGCCAGAACGGATTGGGTGAGGTCACCATCAGCACCGGCAACCGCAATTTTGCCGGGAAACAGGGAAAGGGCGATGTATACCTGGCATCGGTTTCTACAGCTGTGGCATCGGCTATTGCCGGATACATCACCACGGCCGATCAGATACCCGATCATCCGGTGACATTTGAAGCAAAAGCAGATAAAGCTGTTTCAACTACCTCCTCTCAACCGGCAAGTACCGGAGCCGGGCATGGGAGAACGCGGAAACCTCTTATCATCGAGGGCAAGGTATGGCTGATACTGCGCAATAACATTGATACCGACATGATCTATCACAACAGGCACCTGGCTGTAACTGATATTGCCGAAATGGGCCGGTATGCATTGGGGAACCTGCCCGGCTGGGAAGATTTCCCCCAAAAAGCACGGTCCGGGGATATCCTTATTACCGGGAAAAACTTTGGTTCGGGCAGTTCGCGGCAACACGCGGTGGATTGTTTCAGTGCGTTGGGCATTCGGGCCATACTTGCTGAGTCATTTGGTTCCATATACGAGCGAAATGCCATCAATGCCGGGTTCCCGGTGTTGACCTATACCAGCCTTGATGAACTTGAGCTGGTTGATCGCGACACGATAGTTATTGATCTGGAGGGAGGAATGATGA
The DNA here is from genome assembly GCA_964438935.1 of uncultured Bacteroidales bacterium. Lineage (GTDB taxonomy): Bacteria > Bacteroidota > Bacteroidia > Bacteroidales > UBA10428 > UBA5072. Next base: position 2,768 of record CAYTNC010000061.1, on the reverse strand, counting down.
CCAATCGGAAGAACGGTAAATCAGTGGCAATTGGCAGATTCTCTGAAATACAGAAAGAAATATACGAAGCGGGCGATTTGTTGCTCGCACCCTAAGTGTCAACATTTAGAAAAAGGATATAACATGCCAGCACAAACGGTTGCAGAAAAAATTCTCGGGGCACCTGCCGGAACAATTGTATTTCGCAGACCCGACCTGGTGTTGAGTCACGACAATACGGCCAGCATCGAAATCACTTTTCGAAAGATGGGAGGCGAGCGGGTTTCCGATGCAGATCAACTGGTTATTGTGCTCGATCACAATGCACCTCCCACCAACAGTAAGCTGGCCAATGACTACCTTCAGATCCGCAATTTTGCTCATGATCAGGGAGTGAAACGGTTTCACGATGCCGGAGAAGGAATTTGCCACCAGTTGATGAGCAGGTATGCCCGTCCGGGTATGGTGATTGTGGGAAGCGACAGCCATACCTGCACTGCCGGGGCTTTCAATGCTTTTGCTGCGGGGATCGACCGTACGGAAACAGCAGGAATCTGGAAAACCGGTGAAACCTGGTTCCGGGTACCCGCTTCCCTGAAAATTATTTTACAGGGCAGGTTGCCGGAACATGTTTATGCCAAGGACCTGGCTTTGTATATCATGGGCATGATCGGATCAAGTGGAGCCGACTACCTGTCGGTTGAGTACCATGGCGATGGGGTAAAAACACTGGGTATTGCCGACCGGATGACCATTGCCAACCTGGCATCTGAAATGGGCGCTAAAAATGCAGTTTTTCCTGCTGATGGTGTGCTGGCCGACTTCCTGGGCGAAGAAACCACAGGCGTATGGGCCGATGCAGACGCATGCTATGTGAAAACCATTTCAATAAAACTGGATGAATTGTATCCGCTGGTGGCCTGTCCGCATCATGTGGATCATGTGAAAAGTGTGGATGAAGTTGCGGGAACGCCTATAGGTCAAGCTTTGATAGGTACCTGCACAAACGGAAGGATTGAAGACCTGCGGGAAGCTGCTGCACTGCTCAAAGGAAAGCATGTAGCCGGTGATGTGCAATTGCTGATTACCCCTGCCTCACGGGATATTTATTTACAGGCAGTACAGGAAGGTCTTGTGGAAATATTTCTGCAGGCCGGGGCCAATATGCTCAGTCCGTCATGCGGCCCATGCCTGGGAACAGGACAGGGAATACCACCCGACGGCATCAATGTAATTTCCACTGCCAACCGGAATTTTCTGGGGCGAATGGGCAATCCCAAGGCATCAATCTACCTGGCTTCGCCTGCCACCGTGGCGCTTTCTGCCATACACGGCTGTATCACCTCACCCATGAACCGGAGCATCGGGGTTAACTATCCTTTTAAGACAGAACAATCTGCCACTGTGGTGATTGCTGAATCGGATAACCGCTATGCCAACGGGGTATGGAATTACCATGATGCGCACAACCTGAATACCGATCAGCTGTTCGCCGGGAACCTCACTTATGAAGTAAACAGTTCGCAACCTGAGAAAATTGTGCCGCATTTGCTTAAGGGATTTGACATGAGCTTTGCGGAAAAGGCAAAGCCTGGTGATGTGATTGTTTGCGGAGATAATTTCGGGTGCGGCAGTTCCAGGGAGCATCCTGCGGTGGGACTGTCTTATCTGGGAATAGCCGCAGTTCTTGTCAAATCGGTGTCGCGCATTTTCTTCCGTTCGGCAATCAACCAGGGCCTGCCTATTTTGGTGGTTCCGGAAGCAGTTGACGCTTATCAGCAGGGAGATACAGTAGAAGTGGATTTGAATCAGGGCATCCTACGGATTGGTAACCGGGAGTTTCATTTTGCTGCCCTTCCCGGTAAAATGAGGGAAATACTTGAAGCAGGCGGATTGGTGAAGGCGTTGAGCAGGAACACGTACTTCCGGAAAGAGGGATAACGCTGATTACTTAATTGATAATATATAACACCGATGACACAAGAAATGCAAAACACACTCAAGCAGCTGGGCATCATTGATATAAATCCGGGTGTCTGCACCGGCACCCTGTGGCATGAAACAGCAGGAGAGCGGCTGACTTCGTATTCCCCTGCAGATGGCAGTCGCATTGCTGAAATACAACAGGCCACCAGGGCCGGCTACGACCAGGTGGTACAACAGGCAGCGGAAGCTTTCAAAAGCTGGCGCCTGGTTCCGGCACCAAAAAGGGGAGAGGTAGTCAGGCAGATTGGTCTTGAACTGCGGAAAAACAAGGAGGCACTGGGCCGGCTGGTGAGCTGGGAGATGGGTAAGATTCTGCAGGAAGGGCTGGGTGAGGTGCAGGAGATGATTGACATCTGCGATTTTGCAGTGGGTCTTTCGCGCCAGCTCTATGGCCTTACCATGCATTCGGAACGCCCGGGCCACCGGATGTACGAGCAATACCATCCGCTGGGAATAGTTGGGGTGGTGTCGGCTTTCAATTTCCCGGTTGCGGTATGGTCGTGGAATGCCATGATAGCCCTGGTGTGTGGAGATACTGTTTTATGGAAACCCTCGTCGAAGGTGTTGCTGTGTGCCATTGCGGTGCACCGGATCGTAGCCGGTGTGCTGAAAGAAAATAAAGTACCCGAAGGGGTGCTGAACCTGGTAGCCACCAGCTCGAAGTACCTGGGCGATGACCTTTTTGCTGACCGGAGAGTACCACTGGTTTCATTTACCGGATCAACACGTATTGGCAAACAGGTTGGCCGGCTGGTGGGAGAGCGGCTGGGGCGTACCATACTGGAATTGGGAGGCAACAATGC
>CAYTNC010000060.1:0-13193 GCA_964438935.1 uncultured Bacteroidales bacterium | reverse complement strand
TATGCCTGGGCAGAAGGGCCCCCAAAGTTCATGGGGATCATGGTTCCTCCCTGTCCTTCGGCATTTTTTATTGGTCCATGCACCGATTCGTATTTGGCAATGTTGTCTTTTAGCGCATGAAAGAGTCGCTTGGCATGCTCGGGAGTAAGAATGATCCTTGATTTTACGTCTGCTTTGGGTACACCGGGCATTACGCGAATGAAATCAACAATAAATTCTGCCGGAGAATGGGTAATTATGGCCAGGTTCGAATAGATACCCTGTGCTATATCCTCCTTCAGCTCAATGCTGATCTGATTCTGATTCGGATTTTTCTTTTCTTCCATAACCGTTTTAATTCTGTTCTTCTTTCACAGTTTCACGTGCCAGCTTTTTCTCATCGGCTAGTTTGTCAAAGTCTTCCTTTGAACCAACGATGAGGTTGGAAAACCTGCGGTTACCAGTACCAGCGGGTATCAGGTGACCCACGATCACATTTTCCTTAAGGCCTTCGAGGTAGTCAACTTTGCCAAATACGGCTGCTTCGTTGAGCACCTTGGTGGTTTCCTGGAAGGATGCGGCTGACATAAAGCTTTGCGTTTGCAGCGCGGCCCTTGTGATACCCTGCAGAATCTGCTGCGATGTTGCAGGAATTGCTTCCCTTGCCTTCACGGGTTTCAGGTCTTTGCGTTTGAGAACGGAATTCTCATCACGGAGTTTACGGGCAGTAACAATCTGGCCGGGTTTGAAAGTCTGTGAATCACCACCGTCTTCAACTACCTTTTTACCGTAAATCCAGTCGTTCTCTTCAAAGAATTCCCATTTATCAACCAGCTGTTTCTCAAGGAATTTGGTGTCGCCCGGATCGATAATTTCAACCTTGCGCATCATTTGCCTTACAATTACCTCAAAGTGTTTGTCGTTGATTTTTACACCCTGAAGCCGGTAAACTTCCTGAACTTCATTAACGATATATTCCTGAACTTTGGTGGGGCCTTTGATGGCCAGAATATCGGATGGTGTGGTAGCGCCGTCAGACAAAGGAATACCAGCTTTCACATAGTCGTTTTCCTGAACCAGAATCTGCTTGGACAGGGGGACCAAATATTTCTTCTGCTGACCGGCTCTGGTGGTAATGGTAATTTCGCGGTTTCCACGTTTCACTTTACCAAAGGATACTTCTCCGTCTATTTCAGATACTACCGAAGGATTTGATGGGTTACGTGCTTCAAATAACTCGGTAACACGTGGCAAACCTCCTGTTATGTCTCCTGATTTTCCAATGGCTCGCGGTATTTTTACCAGAATTTCACCTGATTTCACTGCAGCACCCTCATCAATGCTGAGGTGTGATCCAACGGGCAGGTTATAAGTCTTCAGCATTTTACCGTTTTTATCTCTGATTTCAATACCCGGGTTCTTGGTACGATCCCTGGTTTCAACAATTACCTTTTCACGGTAACCGGTTATTTCATCAGATTCTTCTTTGAAGGTAATTCCTTCAATAACACTCTCAAATGCAACAATACCGGGAACCTCGGAAATGATGACTGCGTTATAGGGATCCCATTCGCAAATCAGATCGCCCTTGGTTACTTCGGCACCACTCTTTACATATAACTTGGCACCGTAAGGGATGTTATTTGTTGTAAGTGCAATTCCTGTTTTCTTGTCAACCAGGCGAAATTCTGCCAGACGGCCAATCACCACGTCAACTTTTTTACCATCGGATTCGGCGCGCTCTACTGTGCGCAATTCATCTATTTCGGCAATACCATTGTAGCGGGCAACAATGCGCGATTCAGTGGCGATACTCATAGCGGTACCTCCAACGTGGAAGGTACGTAATGTAAGCTGTGTACCGGGCTCACCGATTGATTGTGCTGCAATAACACCAACAGCCTCTCCGTTCTGAACCATTCTGCTGGTTGCCAGGTTTCGGCCATAGCATTTGGCGCATACACCCTTGCGCGATTCACAGGTCAATACCGACCTGATTTCCATTTGCTCAATGGGTGATTCGTCTATGATGCGGGCAATATCCTCTTTGATTTCATCACCTGATGAAACAATGAGGTCACCGGTAAGCGGATGATATACGTCATGAACGGCAGTACGGCCCAGAATGCGCTCGAATAGCGATTCCACCACTTCTTCATTGTTCTTTATGGCTGTGGCAACCAGTCCGCGCAGCGTACCGCAATCTTCTTCGGAAATAATCACATCCTGTGACACGTCAACCAAACGGCGGGTTAGGTAACCGGCGTCAGCTGTTTTGAGAGCCGTATCGGCCAAACCTTTACGGGCACCGTGCGTGGAGATGAAGTATTCCAAAACCGACAAGCCTTCTTTAAAGTTGGCAAGAATTGGATTTTCAATGATTTCTGATCCGGACGACCCCGACTTTTGTGGCTTGGCCATCAGACCTCTCATACCTGAAAGCTGGCGGATCTGTTCTTTCGAACCGCGGGCGCCTGAATCAAGCATCATGTATACCGGATTGAAGCCCTGCTTATCAGTCGAAAGACGTTTCATCAAAGTCTGCGTCAGCTTGGCATTGGTATGTGTCCAGATGTCGATGATCTGGTTGTATCTTTCGTTGTTGGTAATGAAACCCATGTTGTAGTTGTTCATTACCTCGTCAACCTGCTCATAACCTTCGGTCATCAGTTCTTCCTTCTCCTGAGGCACAATTACGTCGTCGAGGTTGAAGGAAAGGCCGCCCTTGAAAGCCATCTGGAAACCCAGGTCCTTGATGGAGTCGAGGAATTTTGCAGTCTGTGCCGTTCCGGTTTTCTTCAGCACATTGCTGATGATTTCGCGCAACGACTTTTTGGTAAGAATTTCATTGATGTATCCCACTTCCTGGGGCACAACTTCGTTGAAAAGAACACGTCCGACAGTGGTTTCGATAATTTTTTTCACGGGGTTTCCGTCGGCCATGTCAATAATCCGTACCTTAATGTTGGCATGCAGGTCAACACGTTTTTCGTTGAACGCGATGATGACTTCCTCGGCTGAGTAAAAGGTTGAGCCTTCACCCCTTACAATTTGCTCGGGAGTGCTCTTGCGCGATTTTGTCATGTAATAAAGACCAAGCACCATGTCCTGTGAAGGAACATTGATAGGCGCACCGTTGGCCGGATTAAGAATATTGTGTGAAGCCAGCATGAGAATCTGGGCTTCAAGAACTGCTGCATTTCCCAGCGGAAGGTGAACAGCCATCTGGTCACCGTCGAAGTCGGCGTTGAAAGCCGTACAAACCAACGGGTGCAACTGAATGGCCTTACCTTCAATAAGCTTGGGCTGGAATGCCTGAATACCCAGGCGGTGCAGCGTAGGAGCACGGTTCAGCAGAACAGGGTGTCCCTTCAATACATTTTCAAGGATATCCCAAACAACAGGATCCTTGCGGTCGACTATTTTTTTAGCAGATTTTACAGTTTTAACAATGCCTCTTTCAATCAGCTTGCGGATGATAAACGGCTTGTAAAGTTCAGCCGCCATATCCTTGGGCAAACCGGTTTCGTGCAGTTGCAATTCGGGGCCAACCACAATAACGGAACGGGCAGAATAATCCACACGTTTTCCGAGCAGATTCTGGCGAAAACGTCCCTGCTTGCCTTTCAAACTGTCGCTGAGCGATTTCAGAGGACGGTTGGCGTCGGTTTTAACCGCGTTTGACTTACGGGAATTGTCGAACAGTGAATCAACAGCTTCCTGAAGCATACGTTTTTCATTGCGTAGAATCACCTCAGGAGCTTTAATTTCGATCAGCCTTTTCAACCTGTTGTTCCTGATAATTACCCTGCGGTACAGGTCGTTCAGGTCGGAGGTGGCAAATCTTCCGCCGTCGAGCGGAACCAGAGGTCTTAATTCAGGAGGAATCACCGGAACAACCTTCAGTATCATCCATTCGGGGTGGTTAACACCTTTTGAGGCACGGAAAGCCTCAACAACCTGAAGCCTTTTCAGTGCTTCATTTTTACGCTGCTGTGAGGTTTCGGTATTTGCCTTGTGCCTGAGGTCGTATGACAGTGCATCCAGGTCGAGACGCTGCAGCAACGAATACAATGATTCGGCACCCATGTTGGCAATGAACTTGTCAGGGTGTCCGTCATCAAGCAATTGATTTTCCTTGGGTAATGATTCAATTATGTCAAGATATTCCTCTTCTGTAAGGAAATCAAGGTATTGCACTCCGTCCGCACTTTTAATCCCGGGATTAATAACCACATAGCGCTCATAGTAGATGATGCTGTCGAGTTTTTTTGAGGGCAAGCCGAGCAAATATCCAATTTTATTCGGAAGTGTGCGGAAATACCAGATGTGGGCAACCGGCACCACAAGGGAAATATGACCCATGCGCTCACGGCGAACCTTCTTTTCAGTAACTTCTACACCACAGCGGTCGCAGACAATACCCTTATAGCGTATTCTCTTGTATTTTCCGCAGTGGCATTCGTAATCTTTTACCGGACCGAAAATACGCTCACAAAACAATCCGTCGCGTTCCGGTTTATAGGTCCTGTAATTGATTGTCTCGGGTTTCAACACTTCACCACTCGAACGTTCCAGAATTTCCTCAGGAGATGCCAGGCTGATGGATATTTTGGAGAAGCTCGATCTTACTTTTGTGTCCCTTCTGAATGACATATTTATATTTTCTTATAATTATTCATTTAAATACTATCTGTTTCTTTGCAGGAGCAGTGGTTACACCAGGTTGATGCACAAACCAAGTCCCCTCAACTCATGAAGCAACACGTTAAGTGATTCGGGAATTCCGGGAGCAGGCAAGGGTTCACCCTTAACGAGTGCCTCATATGCCTTGGCCCTGCCAATCACGTCGTCTGACTTAATCGTAAGGATTTCCTGAAGGATATTGGCAGCTCCGAATGCTTCGAGTGCCCAAACCTCCATTTCACCAAAACGCTGACCTCCGAACTGGGCTTTACCACCAAGAGGCTGCTGTGTAATCAGCGAGTAAGGTCCAATTGATCGTGCATGCATCTTGTCATCAACCATATGACCCAGTTTGATCATATATATGATTCCAACAGTAGCAGGCTGGTCAAAACGATCACCTGTGCCACCGTCAAACAAATAGGTTTTTCCAAACCTTGGTAATCCGGCTTTCTCAGTGTATTCTGCAATCTGTTCAACAGATGCACCATCAAAAATGGGAGAAGCAAACTTCACACCCATCTTTTTGCCTGCCCAACCAAGAACGGTTTCGTAAATCTGCCCCAGGTTCATACGTGAAGGCACACCAAGTGGGTTCAGCACAATATCAACCGGAGTGCCGTCTTCGAGGAAAGGCATGTCTTCTGCGCGCACAATCCTTGAAATAATACCCTTATTACCATGTCGTCCGGCCATCTTATCACCTACCTTAACCTTACGTTTTTGTGCAACGTAAACCTTAGCCAGCTGAACAATGCCGGCAGGCAGCTCATCACCTATGGTAATGCTGTATTTCTTCCGCTTGTAAACGGCATCAATTTCCTTGAATTTGATAATGTAGTTGTGTATCAAGGTTTTGATGGTCTCGTTCTTATCTTTGTCTGTGGTCCACTTGTTCGGATTGATATTCTGGAAGTCGATTTCCTGCAGCAGCTTCAGCGTAAACTTGGCACCTCTGGGAATCACATCCACATTATAATAATCCTTAACACCCTGGGAGGTTTTACCGTTCACCACGATGAAGAGTTTATCGATTACCTTGGCTCTGAGTTCGTTGGTATTTCTTTCAAATTCCTCTTCAATCTTATCCAGAATTGGTTTTGTGGATGATTTCAGCTTTTTGTCCTTTACCGAACGTGAGAAAAGCTTTTTGTCAATCACCACGCCCAAAAGTGATGGGGGCGCCTTCAGCGAAGCATCCTTAACATCGCCTGCTTTGTCGCCGAATATGGCTCGCAGCAGTTTTTCTTCGGGTGAAGGATCGGATTCACCTTTGGGGGTGATTTTTCCGATGAGGATATCCCCCGGGTTTACTTCAGCTCCAATCCGGATCAGTCCGTTTTCGTCGAGGTTGCGTGTAGCTTCTTCGCTTACGTTGGGAATGTCGGCAGTAAGTTCTTCAAGACCTCTTTTGGTGTCACGCACTTCGAGGTTGTATTCTTCGATGTGGATTGAGGTGAAAAGGTCCTCACGAACAACCCGCTCGGAAATTACAATAGCGTCTTCAAAGTTGTAACCCTTCCAGGGCATGAAAGCAACCATCAGGTTTCTTCCCAGTGCGAGTTCACCATTGCTGGTAGAGTATCCTTCAGTAAGAATTTGTCCCTTGGTAACCTTTTCACCTTTCATAACGATAGGTTTGAGGTTAATGCAGGTATTCTGATTTGTTTTGCGATATTTCAGCAGCTTGTAGCGCTTGGTGTCACCATCGAAGTTTACGAATTTTTCTTCTTCAGACATGACATATCTGATGATGACCTCATTGGAGTCTACATATTCAACTACTCCGTCGGTTTCAGCGATCAGCAGGAAGCGGGAGTCGCGTACCACACCATGTTCAATACCTGTTCCCACAACCGGAGCTTCCGGGTTGATCAGGGGAACAGCCTGACGCATCATGTTTGATCCCATGAGTGCACGGTTGGCATCATCATGCTCGAGAAACGGAATCAGAGATGCGGCAATGGAGGCAATCTGGTTTGGAGCTACGTCCATCAGGTCAACTTCACCTGCTTCAGAAAGCGGGTAATCGGCATTGTAACGAGCCTTGACTTTTGAATTTTCGAAATCGCCATTATCTTTAACGGGCGCGTTGGCCTGTGCAATAACCTTAGCTTCTTCTTCCTCAGCGCTCAGCCAAATGACACCTTCGGTACTCAGGTTGACATTACCGCTTTTCACTTTGCGGTAGGGAGTTTCAATAAAACCGAGCTTGTTGATTTTGGCAAACACGCACAATGAGGAAATCAGTCCGATATTCGGACCTTCAGGTGTTTCAATGGGGCACAGACGGCCATAGTGTGTATAGTGAACGTCACGTACTTCAAATCCGGCACGTTCCCTCGACAAACCTCCGGGTCCGAGTGCCGACAAACGGCGTTTGTGGGTAATTTCGGCCAGCGGATTAGTCTGGTCCATGAACTGCGACAGCTGGTTGGTTCCAAAGAATGAGTTGATCACCGATGACAGCGTCTTGGAGTTAATCAGGTCAATGGGTGTGAACACCTCATTGTCGCGCACATTCATACGTTCCCTGATGGTGCGTGCCATACGGGCAAGACCCACGCCAAACTGCGATGCCAGTTGTTCGCCAACGGTACGCACACGGCGGTTGCTCAGGTGGTCAATATCGTCCACATCAGCCTTGGAGTTGATGAGTTCGATGAGGTATTTGATAATGCGGATGATGTCTTCCTTAGTGAGAACCTTGGTATCCATTGCGGTTTCCAGGTTCAGCTTTTTGTTGATGCGGTAGCGGCCAACTTCACCCAGGTCATATCGCTTATCGGAGAAGAAGAGCTTGTCGATGACATCACGGGCAGTAGCCTCATCAGGCGGTTCGCTGTTGCGAAGCTGACGGTAGATGTGAAGCACTGCTTCTTTCTCCGAGTTACACGGGTCTTTTTGTAAAGTATTGTAGATAATTTCAAAATCAGTAAGATTTTGACCTTCCTTGTGCAGCAAAATAGCTTTTGTGCCCGAATCAATAATGGGATCAACGTGCTCATCGAGCAGAACGGTCTCACGATCAATGATGATTTCATTACGTTCGATGGAAACTACTTCTCCGGTATCTTCATCCACAAAGTCTTCAACCCAGGATTTCAGCACACGGGCTGCAAGTTTCCGTCCGACCATTTTTTTCAGGGTTGTTTTTGATACCTTGATTTCGTCGGCCAGATCAAAAATCTCAAGAATATTCTTATCGCTTTCAAAACCAATTGCCCTGAGCAATGTGGTTACGGGTAATTTTTTCTTGCGGTCGATATAAGCATACATCACGTTGTTTATATCGGTGGCAAATTCGATCCACGAGCCTTTGAAGGGGATAATCCTTGCTGAATACAGTTTTGTTCCGTTGGCGTGAATGCTCTGTCCGAAGAAAACGCCGGGTGACCGGTGTAACTGGGAAACCACAACACGTTCGGCTCCGTTGATTACAAAAAGACCTCGTTCCGTCATGTAAGGAATGGTACCCAGGTAAACATCCTGGATCACCGTGTCAAAGTCTTCATGTTCCGGATCAGTGCAATACAGTTTGAGCTTTGCCTTCAGCGGAACGCTGTAAGTCAAACCTCTTTCAATGCACTCTTCAATGGAGTATCTTGGGGGATCAACAAAATAGTCCATGAATTCAAGAACAAAATTGTTCCTGGTATCTGTAATCGGGAAGTTTTCCTGGAAAACCTTGAAGAGTCCTTCATTTTTTCTGTTTTCGGGAGTGGTTTCAAGCTGAAAGAAATCGCGAAACGATTTCAATTGAATCTCGAGAAAATCAGGATAGGACAGTTGGTTTTTAGCCTTGGCAAAACTGATTCGTTCTGAATTTAATTTGGTCATTATGTTTTAAAATAAAATGTTGAACTAAAGTTGAGAGAATGACAAAAAGGTCTAATCCCGGGCGACCGGGATTAAACCTAAATGATATCATTACCTGAGTTAACTTTATTTAAGTTCAACGTCGGCTCCTGCTTCTGCTAATTGAGCTTTAATTGATTCAGCTTCTTCTTTAGAAACATTTTCCTTTATTGCAACCGGGGCTTTGTCAACAAGCTCTTTTGCTTCTTTGAGGCCCAGGTTAGTCAAATCCTTAACCAATTTTACAATCTGGAGTTTGGCTCCACCCGGATGATTCATGAAAACATTATAGGTGGATTTTTCAGCGGCCTGTGCGCCATCACCTGCAGCTGCGGGGCCTGCAACGGCAACAGCAGCGGCTGCGGGTTCAATTCCATACTCATCTTTTAATATCTTGGCTAATTCGTTAACTTCTTTAACAGTTAAGTTAACCAATTGTTCTGCGAAAGCTTTCAATTCTGCCATTTTAATTGAATATTAATTGTTTGATAAATTATTGTTTTTCACTTAGAGTTTTAACTATACCAGCCAGTTTGTTTCCACCTGACTGTAAACCGGAAATAACGTTACGGGCGGGTGACTGCAGCAGCAGTATAAGATCGCCAATAAGTTCTTCCTTAGACTTAATACTTGCCAATGCATCGAGTTGATCATCGCCAATGTATATGGATTCTTCCACGTAAGCGGCTTTAAGAAGGGGTCTCTTGTTTTTCTTGCGAAACTCCTTAATCAGTTTGGCCGGAACATTATTCACATCGGTAATCATGATTGAAGAAGATTCCTTCAACGAGTCATACAGATCTTCGAATTTTCCGTCAAATTTTTCTAAAGCCTTTCTCAGCAGGGTATTCTTAACGACAACTAGTTTGATATCCTTTTCAAAGCAAGCTCTTCTCAATTTACCGGTAGTCTCGGCATTCAAATTCGAGGTATCTGTAATGTAGAAGTGTTTTGCATTGCTGATGGAATCAGTCAGGCTGTCAATTATCCTGTTTTTATCGTCCCTATTCATAATGTAATATGGTCTTTAATTATTCGTCAAATGCTTTTGCATCGACTTTAATACCGGGGCTCATCGTACTGGAAAGGTAAATACTTTGGATATAGGAACCTTTTGCTGCAGACGGTTTCAGTTTCACCAGGGTACGCAGGAATTCTCTTGCATTCTCGGTTATCTGACTGGCTGAGAAAGATGCCTTGCCAACAGAAGTGTGAACAATTCCGGCTTTATCGACTTTGAAGTCAATTTTACCCATCTTCACATCCTTTACGGCTTTACCAACTTCCATTGTTACTGTTCCGCTTTTGGGGTTCGGCATAAGTCCGCGTGGACCAAGCACTTTTCCAAGTTTTCCAACTTTTCCCATCACGGAGGGCATGGTGATAATGACATCAACATCAGTCCAGCCATTCTGGATCTGGTCAACATAATTATCAAGGCCTACGTAATCAGCACCTGCGGCTTTTGCCTCTTCTTCCTTATCGGGAGTGCAAAGCACAAGTACCTTGATTTGCTTACCGGTACCATGGGGTAGCGTTACTATGCCCCTAACCATTTGATTGGCCTTTCTCGGATCAATACCAAGCCTTACGTCAATATCCACCGAAGCATCGAATTTTGTGTTGGTAACTTCCTTCACAAGCGAAGCAGCTTCGGAGAGCTTATATTGTTTGGCCGGCTCAATCTTTTCATTAGCCAACTTTCTGTTCTTAGTTAATTTTGCCATGTTAATCCGGAGATAAATTTACTTGTTTACTGGGGCATCACCTTTTACTGTAATACCCATACTGCGGGCAGTGCCGGCAACCATTTTCATTGCTGAATCGATGGTGAAACAGTTAAGATCACTCATCTTTTCTGTAGCAATGGTCCTGACCTGTTCCCAGGAAACACTTGCAACCTTAACCCTGTTTGGCTCAGCCGAACCGGACTTGGTTTTGGAAACTTCCAGGAGCTGTACGGCCACCGGAGGGGTTTTAACGATGAAGTCAAACGACTTATCGCTGTATACCGTAATCACAACCGGAAGTAGTTTCCCAGCTCTATCCTGGGTACGGGCGTTGAACTGCTTACAGAATTCCATAATGTTCACACCCTTTGAGCCCAAAGCGGGACCTACTGGCGGTGAAGGATTTGCGGCACCTCCCTTGATCTGCAACTTAATTAATCCAGCAACCTCTTTTGCCATAATTTACTTGTTTCTGATTTATATAGTTGATCTACACGTTTTATGATGACTATTCAGGAAGCATTAGGGTTGTCATAACCATCAGTCTACGTATCTTTTTATTCCAAACTATTCTTTTTCAACCTGCATAAAACTTAACTCGAGCGGAGTTTTACGCCCGAAGATCTTTACCATAACTTTCAGCTTCTTCTTTTCTTCGTTAACCTCTTCAATAACGCCTGTGAAACTGTTGAAAGGTCCATCAATAACTTTCACAGATTCACCAACATAGAAAGGAACATTCAATTCCTCATCGGTTTCAGCCAGTTCATCAACCTTACCCAAAATCCGGTTGGCTTCGGAAGTACGCAGTGGTGTTGGCAGCTCATCACCTTTGGATCCTAAAAATCCAATCACGTGGGTGATGTTTTTAAGAATATGGGGAATTTCACCAACCAGGGCAGCTTCTATAAGTACATACCCCGGAAAGTAACTTCTTTCCTTGCTGATCTTTTTTCCGTTCCTGATCTGGTAAACCTTTTCTGTAGGAATCAGCACCTGTGAAATGAAATCCTGCAAATTCAAACGAGTGACTTCATTTTCGATGTATTCCTTTACTTTCTTTTCTTTACCACCAATAGCACGGAGAACATACCATTTTTTTTCCTGTTCTTCCATTTTTTTCCCAGCTCCCGAGATTATTAAACGAAAATTCCGTAAATCCAATTCATGGCGTTCTTCAGGACCAGGTCCATCAATGCAACCACAAGGGCAATCATCAATGATGAAACCATAACCAGAATTGCACTGCCCTGAAGTTCGTTTGCGGAAGGCCAGGTTACCTTGTGCACGAGCTCCTTATATGACTCCTGTAAATAATTCTTTATTTTTTTCATAATCTTTTCTTTTGGCACGGGAGGAGCGACTCGAACGCCCGACACCTGGTTTTGGAGACCAGTGCTCTACCAACTGAGCTACACCCGTAGGCCATAAACAGGTAAATCCGTCACCATTTTCGGGCAACGAATTTTACCTGACCTGTATGTTAAAATATTAAGCAATAATCTTAGTAACCTGTCCGGCACCTACTGTACGGCCGCCTTCGCGGATTGCAAACTGCAGACCCTGGTTCAGAGCCACAGGGTAAATCAGTTCAACCGTAATGGTAACGTTGTCGCCGGGCATAATCATTTCTGTTCCTTCGGGCATGGTTATTTCACCGGTAATGTCCAAAGTACGCAGGTAGAACTGAGGCCTGTACTGATTGTGGAAAGGAGTGTGGCGTCCGCCTTCTTCTTTCTTCAGAATATATACACTGGCTTCGAACTTGGTATGCGGAGTAATGGAACCGGGTTTTGCAAGTACCATACCTCTTTTGATTTCTTTCTTGTCAACACCGCGGAGAAGCAGACCAACGTTATCACCAGCTTCACCATCGTCCAGAATCTTCCGGAACATTTCAACACCGGTAACAACTGATTTTCTTTTCTCAGCACCAAGACCAACCAGTTCAACCTCGTCGTTGGTATGAACGGTACCGGTTTCAATTCTTCCGGTAGCAACAGTGCCACGTCCGGTAATTGAGAACACGTCCTCAACAGGCATCAGGAAGGGTTTGTCCCTTTCGCGCGGAGGCAGCGGAATGTACTCGTCAACAGCCTTCATCAGCTCAACAACTTTCTCTTCCCACTTGGCCTCGCCATTAAGCGCGCCCAGGGCTGAACCGTGGATGATGGGAGCAGTGTCACCATCGTATTTATAAAACGAAAGCAATTCACGGATCTCCATGTCAACCAGGTCAATGATCTCAGGATCTTCAACCATATCCACCTTGTTGATGAAAACTACCATCTTGGGAACGTTCACCTGGCGTGCAAGCAGAACGTGCTCACGGGTCTGAGGCATGGGGCCGTCAGTACCGGCAACAACCAGAATGGCACCGTCCATCTGGGCAGCACCTGTTACCATATTCTTGATATAGTCGGCGTGTCCGGGACAGTCAACGTGTGCATAGTGCCTGTTTGCTGTCTGGTATTCAATGTGAGATGTATTGATTGTAATACCCCTTTCTTTTTCTTCGGGAGCATTATCAATTGAATCAAAAGAACGAAAACTTGCAAATCCTTGTTTTGCAAGGACTTGAGTTATTGCCGCAGTTAATGTGGTTTTACCATGGTCAACGTGACCAATCGTTCCAATGTTAACGTGAGGTTTCGACCTGTCAAATTTTTCCTTAGCCATAATTTGAATATTTGTATGTTATTGTTCGATATTAATTGTTCCGTTCTTGAGCCAATGACGGGATTTGAACCCGTGACCTCTTCCTTACCAAGGAAACGCTCTACCAACTGAGCTACATCGGCCTGTTTATCTGTTGATTTTTTGATCTGTTGATTTTTTGATTTCTCAATCAATCATTCAACACAGCATCAAATCGTCAAATAACACGAGCGGGAAACGCGACTCGAACGCGCGACCCTAACCTTGGAAGGGTTATGCTCT
>CAYTNC010000059.1:0-13259 GCA_964438935.1 uncultured Bacteroidales bacterium | reverse complement strand
GTTAACTGTTTTGATTTCTGCTAAAACAGTTAAATTTGGATTTACTCAATTCATGCTCATGAAGAAGTTAATAGTAGCCTTTCTAGTGGCCACCGTTTTTTTGCATGCAACTTCATCACAGGTTGTATCACCGGTTAAATGGATATTGACCACCCGACAGATTGACGCAGAACGAACCGATCTCATTTTCAAGGCCACGATCACCCCCCCATGGCACTTGTATGGTTTGAATATACCGGAAAACGGGCCCATTCCTACCAGCCTCAGCTTTACCAACCCAAAAGGCTTCGTGCTTGTTGGTAAGCCATCCCAGACTCCTGCTCCGGAAATAGTAGACGACAAGATCTTCATGATGAAAATTGAACTGCACAACAAGCAGGCAACTTTTACGCAACGTATAAAAATTACCAGCCACGACAGCATCATCATTAACGGAATCGTGGAATACATGACCTGCAGTGACATGCAGTGTGTACCGGGAGATCGGGAATTCACCTTCAGGCTTGGAGGAACAACAAAACAAAAGTTGGCAGCGGCAGCGGCAGTGGCAGGAGAGGAAAAAGAAGTGGCAGTGGCATGCTTCGACTCCGCTCAGCATACGGTGGCAACGGCAGGAGAGGAAAAAGCAGCGGCAGCTGCAGTAGCAGCAGAAAAAGAAGAAGCAGCGCCCAAAAAATCGCTTTGGGGTGTGTTCTTTCTTGCGTTGTTGGCCGGACTCGGGGGCCTGCTGACTCCTTGCGTTTATCCCATGATTCCCATGACCGTTTCCTACTTCCTGAGAGGAAGTACTTCCCGGTCAAAATCCATATCCCAGGCGCTTGTTTTTGGCTTGTCCATTGTATTCATTTATACACTTATAGGCATACTGGTTGCAGTTTTTAAAAATCCCAATGCGGTGAACAATTTTACCACACACTGGCTTACCAATACTTTGTTTTTCCTGATCTTCATTATATTATCCGCCTCTTTTTTCGGAATGTTTGAGATTATGCTGCCATCGGGACTGGCCAATAAGGTCGACCAGCAGGCCGACAAGGGAGGTTACCTGGGCGCCTTTTTTATGGCACTGGCCATGGCAATTCTATCTTTTTCCTGTACTGGTCCCATAGTGGCATCCCTGCTTATTAAGGCCTCACAGGGTGAAGTACTTGAACCCATTGTAGGGATGGCCGGTTTTTCCATTGTGTTTGCCCTGCCATTTACACTTTTTGCAATTTTCCCTTCGTGGCTGCAGGGTTTGCCCAAATCGGGCAGCTGGCTGAATGCCGTTAAGGTATTCTTTGCATTCATCATGCTTGCTTTCTCACTATACTTCCTGGGTAAGATTGACCAGAGTTATCACCTGAACCTGATCAGCCGGGAAATTTTCATCAGCATCTGGATCGTGATCTTTACGCTGCTCGGGTTTTATTTGCTGGGGAAAATCCGGTTCGCACATGACAGCGACCTGCCCCACACCGGGGTACCCCGCTTCCTGTTTTCAGTGGCCAGCTTTTCATTTGCACTCTATCTTTTCACCGGATTCCTGGGCAATGACCTCAAGGGATTGTCAGGAATTCTCCCCCCTGCTGCTAATGCCACTTCTTCTTTCTTTACTGCTACTGCACCTGCTGCTGCCACTTCACCCAATCCCGCCGGTTTATGCAATGCTCCCAAGTATGCTGATTTTCTTACCCTGCCCCATGGTTTGCAGGGGTATTTCGACTATGAAGAGGCACTAGCGTGCTCCCGTGAGACCGGCAAACCCGTGTTGGTTGATTTTGTGGGACATTCCTGTTCCAACTGCAAAAAGATGTATGCAGAAGTATGGTCGGATCCCCGCGTGCTTCAGCTGTTGCGCGAGCAATATATTATTGTGGCGCTGTATACCGATGATAAAACGAAATTACCTGAAAATGAATGGATCACAACGGAAGATGGTAAAATAAAAAATACCATGGGACGGAAAAACCAGGAAATTCAGCGAACTCGCTTCAATTCCAATGCCCTGCCACTCTATGCCCTTGTTGACGGAAACGGAAATGATCTGACTGCTGACTATTTTACCTACAGTACAGACGTCGAAAAATTTCTCGACTGGCTTCAGAAAGCCACACGTTAATATTCTGACAATTTGCTTATTAGCTGGCAATCCCCACACTATATACAGTGGGGCGTGAATTTATTTTACGCCATATTGTCATATCTGCCTTTCAAAAAATGCCATTATGGCTGATTTTTACTTCTGGCATTTATTTTGAAAATAACCGGATGTAACCAACAAAGTATATGTTTAACTAAAATTATAGGAGGACACAGCCATGTTACCATTATTAAGAACCAAAACAGCCTGGCCGAATCTGGTAGAAGAATTTTTCAACGGAGATAACTTTCCCAGGTTCTTTGACAATGAAACCAGGTATACTTTGCCTGCAGTGAATATCATTGAAGGCAAGGAAGATTACAAGATCGAAGTTGCTGCACCCGGTCTGAACAAAGAAGACTTCAAGGTCAACCTGGAAAACAACCTGCTGACCATTTCCTCGGAAAAGGAAGAAAAACAAGAAGCGCAAGAAGAAAAGGTAATGCGCAGGGAGTTCAGTTACTGCTCATTCAGCCGTTCTTTCACACTTCCGCAGACAGTAAATGCCGATAAGATCAGGGCTACTCATAAAGACGGTATCCTGCAGGTAGTGGTTCCCAAGAAAGAAGAAGCCAGGGAAAAACCGGCACGTGAAATTAGGATTTCATAAAATTCTGATACTGTGAATTCACAGGAGCGAGAGAAAAGTATGTTTACCAGAAAGGCGGGGCCCACGGCTCCGTCTTTTTTGTTGCTTAAAAAGTTGTAATTTGGAATGTCAAACATACATTACTCATTTTCAAACCAATTTAAGGCAACCCTTCAGATATACGAGTATTTTTGTATTTACAGGCAATACAAAAATGGAAAATAAACCAATAACCACATGATGAGATTATTAAGTTTAATCATTGCAGTTGTTCTTTTGGCAAAAGTAAGCATTACTCATGCCCAGGATGTTGTGGTACCCCTTTACCAGGGGCCGATTCCCAATTCCAACAGCACAGTTATTTCCGAAAAGATCATGAAACAGGACATCACCCGTATTGGTTCGGTTCAGGTGCCTGACATAGCTGTTTATCTACCGAGCAAACGCAGCGCTACAGGACAGGCCGTTATCATTTGCCCGGGTGGGGGTTATCATTACCTGGCATATGACTGGGAAGGATCAGACATAGCCCGTTACCTGAACTCCATTGGTGTAGCCGCCATGGTGCTTAAATACAGGCTGCCTGTTTATGGAAACGTTGTAGAATCTTACAAGGTACCTCTTATGGATGCTCAAAGAGCCATGCGACTGGTGCGATTCAACGCAGCACAATGGAATATTAGCCCATATAAGATAGGTATTATGGGGTTTTCAGCCGGAGGTCACCTGGCCTCGACGCTGGGAACGCATTTTGATCAGGGGAATCCTGCTGCAACCGATTCTGTAGAGCGAATGAGTTGTCGTCCCGATTTCATGATCCTGACGTACCCGGTAATTTCATTTGCCGATTCGATTACGCATCAAGGCTCTCGAGAAGCCCTTATCGGTAAGGATCCGGATGGCAAAATGACCTCCTTCTATTCTAGCGAATTGCAGGTGACTAAAGACACCCCTCCCGCTTTCCTGGTTCATTCGGGCGACGACCAGGCAGTTCCGGTAGAGAATTCACTGCTGATGTATCAGGCACTTCTGGCTCAGAATATACCTGCCGAGATGCATATTTTCCCCGAAGGCGGGCATGGGTTTGGACTGAACATTGGAAATGAGCAGGTCAACTCATGGGCCAACAGCCTCAGGTTGTGGCTTACGTGGTTGAACAAGCAGTAAAGAGTCTAAAAATTAGCCTTTGCTACCAACCATACTTCGACTGGCTTACCTAGCGGAGTGCGATTTCAACAAAACCTATATTTAGTAGATTCTCCTCTGAAATAATATACAATGGTCCTTTCCTTAAAACTTGGTTAAAAATTCCATATAGAAATATGAGCCTTAGCTATAATATTTACTATTAAGAATGAATCTAAATTACCCTCGCCTATTGATTTTTTGAAATCCTGATTTTAAATTTGATTGGGAATGTTGATATGGAATGTTGTTGTTGGAATAGTTGAGAGCGTCTTAGGAGGTCTTGATTTGTTTGTTTGGAAAATTATCAAGGTTTTTAAACAAATATACCTGTCCTATGAGAACATTGTTTACTTTGTTATTTCTTGTATTTCCATTTGTTATTGTTTATAACCAAACTAAGGTTGAATTCAATTACAATAACACCGGTAGCCGTACATCGCGAAAGACCACCACAATCAACCTGAAATCAACCTCAAACCAGAGTTCAGACTCATTTTCAACAGAAAAGAAAACCGAACCTGAAAGCCTCACTGATGAAATGGGCGACTACAGCGTATTGATTTATCCCAACCCTGTTGAAAGTGAGATCAATATCTCTATTGAGGGCAAGACTGATGTTTCTTTAGTTGAAATATCTATCTATGACCAGGTTGGCCGGCTGGTTCTTAAGCGAAATGAAAGTTCAGATAAAATATTGTTGAACCTCTCACACCTGACACCGGGCAGTTATTATATGAATCTTTCTATGGATGGTAGCAATAAAAAGTGGACCATAGTTAAAGATTAGAATATAAGGTCTCTCCTCTGAAAACTAACTAATTTTAAAAATAATAATCCCAAAATCATGAAAAACCTTTCTGTTATCTTGATTTTTTGCCAGTTATTATTGTCAACTGCAACTATTGCTCAAATTAAAGTTAATACAAACGGATATGTTGGCATTAACAACACAAATCCTCAGTACCGACTTGATCTTGCGGGAAATTTAAGGCTGGTAAACGGAAGTTACACGATTATTTTTGACACGGGTCTTTATCCTTCGGGGACTGTTAATCTTGGAAGGGAAAGTCAGAGATGGACCGATTTTTATACACATTATGGCTTTTTTACTGTTAGTCCTATCACTACCTCTGATATTAATTATAAACTTAACATCGCAGATGTGATTCATATTAAAGACAAATTGAAGTTGCTGCGTCCGGTAAGTTATAGTTTGAATACGGACAAGTTAAATTTAAGTAAAGATGCTGCCTTAAAACTACCATTAAAGGAAATGGGCTTTATTGCCCAGGAATTAAAAGAAGTTTTTCCTGAACTTGTTTCTGAAAGTGAATCAGGTACTCTTGGAATACGTTATACTGAAATAATTCCTATTCTTGTTCAGGCATTCAAGGAACAACAGGAGGAGATTGACTTGTTAAAGAAGCGCATTGAGGTGCTTGAAAACAAAAAGGTTCAATAAATCACTAAAGATTGTGATTTATGAAAAAGCTTTATATTTTTCTTGCAATACTTGCGCTGAATTCAGGGAATATCATTGCGCAGGAGTTTGATCTGACATTCACCAACACAGAGAGTGGAACACAGACTCATATCGCTCGTAATAGCGTTACGTTAGGACCCGGATATACCTACACCCCCGGCGGTGGTACAATGGATATAAATATTCAGAATCCTGTGGTTACAGGTCCAATGACATATAATGGAACCCCAGTTGATCCTCAAAGTCGCACGTTAACCACTTCATACCTTGTTGGAGCCACCAACGGAAGTCTTAATGTAAACGCATTGGGAGGGGCAACATATGCTATTCCAATTGAGGTTCCGCCCGGTTTAAACGGACTTGCACCAAATCTTTCATTAACCTATTCAAGCAATAGCGGACCAGGTATTGCCGGCTACGGATGGAACATTTCCGGGTTATCTGCTATTAGTCGCGGACCAAAAACCTACTATAATGATGGAACCGCTAAGGGTATTAGCCTGGATACAACTGATCGATTCTACATTGACGGGCAACGACTGGTTACCACCAATTCTTATGCGTATGGCAATGCGCTTTCAGAATACCAGACCGATAATGACATTTTCACACGTGTAAAGCAATACGGGACTGATGCTAACGGACCGGCTTATTTTATAGCCGAAACAAAAGCAGGAATAGTATTTGAATATGGCAATTCACCTGGTTCCAAGCAAAAAATCAATGGTTTTCAACAGGTTGTTAACTGGTATGTATCCAAAGCGTCAGATCTTTTTGGTAATCAGATCAATATCACCTACCTCCAGGACAACTTTAATGTTTATCCTGCAGAAATTACTTACGGACCTAATACAATTACCTTTTATTACAAAGAAAGATTAGATGTCAGTTCTTCCTATTTAAAAGGAACAAAATTGCAGCAAAGATTTTTACTTGATAAAATTACTGTTAAGTATAACTCAAACATTGTTAAATCTTATGAATTCAAGTATAATTACTGCGGTTCTGATTATAATAAATATTCTGCCTTAAATGAAGTAATCGAGTATGGTATTGGAACAAACAGGTTAAATTCAACCGCCTTTACCTATCAGGTTCCTGATAATGTCTCGTTTTCTCAGGCATTTGGTGTGAGTCATAGTTATATAAATTATAACGCCAAATTGATCACTGGTGATTTCAATGGAGATGGAAAGGAAGATATATTAAGTTTACCAGAAGGTGGAGGATGGAGATATTATAGAAATGTTGGCGATAATGTATTTGTTTTATCATCTAGTGGGAATTTCTCAGTAACTGGAATACTTGACATTACTGCAGTAGATTTGAATGGAGATAATAAAGATGACTTATTGATTGATCCTTTAATGAGTGATAGGTTTTATTATGCTATTTCTGATGGAACAACATTTGGAAATGATATCTTTTTCAGTGAATCATCTGGAGGTTTGTTTTTATGGCTTAAAACAAAATCAAGAAATGGTGATATTAATGGAGACGGTTTAAATGACTGTTTAATAATAAGGCTGACTGGCGAAATTAAATGGTATTCATATAGTTATAATAATGGGCAATTAACTCCAATATCTTTAAGAGCAACACTTAATTTAGGTTCAATTAGTTCATCTGATCATATCTTTTTATCTGATTTTAATGGAGATGGTTTGGCAGAGATTTGGAAAATAAACGATTCTGGGATGAAGATATACGCAATTAGAGGTCAGTCATTGGTAGAGCTATATACAAGTCCAACACCTACCAAGAACAATGTTTACTCAGTAGGCGATTTCAATGGAGATGGCAAAGCCGATTTGTTTGTATATGGAACTACATCTAGCGATTGGTCTATTTGGCAGATTAGACTTTCCATAGGAACCAGCTTCGAGTGTTTCAATGTGCCTCAAAAAAAGGCAAATCTCAGAAATGATATTGTGCGTATTGGGGATTTTGATGGTAATGGAGCTACGGATTTAATGATAACTGCCAATTCAGATAATGGATGGACAGGGCATTATTACTATATTTCGAAGAATTATGGAACGGATTTTCACTCATATTATTATTCTTCAGGGCCACTTGCTTCAAATAAATATTATATTGCTGATTATAATGGAGATGGTCGTGATGATTATTTATTAATAGATGGAGTTTCACCTTGGACAAGTGGCTATAAGGTTTATAATACACCGGGTAAAACTAATTTTCTTATAGAAAAAGTTGGTAATGGTCTTGGTTATTTGGCAATAATAAGTTATAAAAATTTATCTCAGGCATCAACTTTTGTATTTAATCGTGGCACAGGTGCTTCGTTTCCTGTTTCTGATTACCAAGGACATATACCGGTTGTCTCAGAAATTCAATATGATAATGGCAAGGGTACAATGAACACTCGAAAATATTACTACGAGGGATTTAAGATCCACAAACAAGGCAAGGGTTTTCTTGGATATTACAAAACAAAACTAACAGAGGTGGCTACAGGTATAATAATGGAAAACACATCCAGTTATAACACGACCTATTTTTGTCCATCGGTAACAAGTTCGTCAAAGAGTATATCAGGCAGTGGACCTTATGAAACTGTAACAAATACATGGTATTTAAAAGTACTGCACACCGGTAAAAAAAGAATATTTCCCTATATTAAATCATCTACTCAAACCAACAATTTGACAGGTAATTCGGTAACCGTTACTTCGAATTATGATAATTACGGAAACCCAACATCCATTACCAAAACATTATCAAATGGAATATCATATACCACTACTCAGGTTTATGAAAATATCATTTCATCAACCAAATGGCTGCTGGGCAGACCCACTTCCACGACTATTCAACATTCGGGAAGCGGAAGTACAATAACCAGATCCGGCACTAAGGTTTTCAATACAAACAACAATACTCTCACCAATGAAACCTGGCATAACAGTACAACCGTTGCTGTGAGAAACGCATATGAGTACAATACCAATGGTACACTTAAAAAGCAAACGGTAACTGATCTTTACAGGAATATTTCACGCTCAATAGATTATACTTATGAAGCCAGTAATGGAATAAGAGTATCGACAGTTAAAGATCCCTTGTTACATACAACTTCCAATACTTACGATTCATATGGCAGGTTATATACACAACAGGATTACCTGGCTAACCAAATAACCTATACCTATGATAACTTGCACCGGCAGGTTAGTGTAACTAAAAGTGATGGAAGCGGAGCATCAACAACTTACGCATGGGAAAATCCGGCTTCTACTCCTTTACTTGCAAGGTATTCAATCAAAACCGACGGACTAGACGGATCACAGACAAAGGTATGGTATGACAAGCTGGGCAGGGAAATCAGATCAGATGTAAAAGGCTTTGATGGTACAATGGTTCATAATGATAACGAGTACGACATCAAAGGTCAGGTGTACAGGGTATCTGAGCCGTATACTTCCGGGAGTGCTGTTTGGAATACGTTTACGTATGATAATTATGGGCGAAAAACCGGCTTAACCACACCTTCAGGGGCAAATTCAACTTGGCAATATACTGGGAATACTGTTACTGAAACTACTGCCGGTAAAACCTATACTAAAACCTTTGCTGCAGATGGTACTGTAATTTCGGCTACTGATGCCGGTGGAATCATCAGTTATGCATATTATCCCGATGGTCAGTTAAAATCAGTTACTGCTCCCGGCAACATTGCTACTCAAATGGAGTATGATATTGCCGGAAACCAGAAGAAATTGATTGATCCCAGTGCGGGAGTAACTGAATACACCTATAACAGCTTTGGTGAACTGCTCACCCAGAAAAACGCAAGAAATCAAACAACCACCCTGACTTATCTGAGTGACGGGAGACTTCAGCAAAAAGTCACTCCCGAAGGCACAACAACCTATACTTATAACACAAATAAACAACTAACCAATATAAGTTCTCCCGGAAGTATCAGCAGGGCATACAGCTATGACACAAAAGGAAGGATCAGTACACTTACAGAAACCATTCCCGGATCCCCGAATAGTTTTCCAACCTCCTTTACCTATGATACCAAAGGCAGGTTGTATGAAATTACGCATCCTTCAGGCATTATTGAAAGAAACGGCTATAACAGCTATGGGTATTTAAGCGGGTTTGGTAATGGAAGCACTACGCTTTATACAACAAGCAGTGTTAATGCCCGTGGGCAGATTACAAGCGGTATGCTGGGAAATAATTTGCAGTTATATAATTCCTATAATGCTTATGGATTTCTGACAACTACCAATGCTGTTCCTACAAACGGAAATCCTCCTGTTCAAAGTTACTCATATGATTTTAACAGTGTGACCGGGAATTTGAACAATAGGATCAGATATAACCAGAGTGCCTCAATTCAGGAGAATTTTGAATATGATAACCTGAATCGGCTTGACCGGGTTTACCGTGGTAGTACAACCCTGCTGGATATGGCTTATGATGGCAATAAAGGCGGTATAACCACAAAATCGGATGTAGGAACAATGAGTTATGGTGTAACTGGGAAACCTTATGCTTTAGGTACCATAAATCCTTCAACAGGTTTGATCCCTGCAACTCTTGACTCAATAACCTATACTTCTTTTGAAAGTGTGAATTTAATTTGGGAAGGTGCTTATAAGGCCAATTTTGCGTATAATTCCGATAACGAGCGGGCTAAAATGGTGGTTCAGCAAAACAACAGTGATATCTTAACCCGGTGGTACCCCAATTCCCGATATATTAAGGAAATCGCAGGTGGAGTTACCAAGGAATACACATTTATGGGAGGAGACGCTTACACAGCACCGGTTGTGGCCATTAAACAAGGTACAACAATAACTTATTACTATTTGTTAAGAGATCATCTTGGCAGCATTACCCATGTAGTGAATGCCTCCAACAGTTCACTGGCTGCGGAATACAGTTATGATTCCTGGGGCAGAATGCGGAATGTTTCCACATGGACCAACTATGCACCCGGCTCAGAACCGGCCTTAATGATAGCAGGAAGGGGATTTACCGGGCATGAGCACCTACCCTGGTTTAACCTCATTAATATGAATGGCAGGGTTTACGATCCGCTTACAGGCCAGTTCCTCAGCCCGGATAATTATGTACAGAACCCTGGGTTTACGCAAAGCTTTAACAGGTATGGGTACTGCCTTAATAATCCACTAGCCTACACTGATGCCAGTGGAGAAAACTGGGGTTGGGTATGGTGGATAGTTGGAGGTGTTGCAGGTGGCGCTATAAATGTAGCTCAAAATTGGGATAATATTGACAATTTTGGTGAGGGCTTTGCCTATTTCAATGTTGGAGGTTTGGCCGGATCAGGGGCTGCTGTTCTGGCGGATAATGGAGTAGGAGGTCCTGGTATTGGAATGTTTTATAACTGGATAACTAATACCGGAAATGGTTTTATTGAAGGAAATAGTACGGATGAAATTATTACGTCAGGCACTCA
Source organism: uncultured Bacteroidales bacterium (assembly GCA_964438935.1). Classification (GTDB taxonomy): domain Bacteria; phylum Bacteroidota; class Bacteroidia; order Bacteroidales; family UBA10428; genus UBA5072. The sequence goes on along the minus strand of CAYTNC010000059.1, from coordinate 2,413 downwards.
GGGAGCTATTTGGGGAGGTATTAGCGGTTTTGCAATGGAAGGACTGGCGGCAGGAATAAATGGATTAATGAATATCAGTTGGACAGACTACCGTCAATTTGATGGTTATTCGGCTCATACGTACCCAAAAATTTCTCTATATGAATATTTGGGCTTGGATGTTCCATTAGAGATAAACACTAATGGTCTACTGTCAACTCCATTGCCATTTAAGGAAGTAACTCGTATAAAGGAAGTTATTATTACTCCTTCAGGGGGAAGTTCTGGCACTCCTTGGATTGATGCTGCTTATAGCGAATATAACAAGAACATTGCCGAAATGCGTGGGGATGCTCATAATCCACGTATTATTGAATACCTTAAAAGTGCAGGTTTGTCTGGAAGTTATTTAAAAGATGAGACAGGATGGTGTGCTTCCTTTGTGCATTGGTGTTTAAAACAAAATGATATAACTGGAGCTGGGGCGCAACCCCGCGCTTACGATACATGGGGGCAATCACTTGATGGACCGGCTTATGGAGCTCTTGCGGTATTTAAGAGTTCACACATAGGCTTTGTTGTAGGTCAACAAGGGAGTAATCTAATCATACTGCATGGTAATTGGTCAAATAGAATTTCATTGTCTGATTATATTAAATCAAGTGAGATTAAATATTACAGGTATCCATCAGGATATAAGTTTAAACTTTATTAAAAAACTAATTATGAGAAATTATTTGTTTTTAGCATTTTTATTCCTGTCAAATTGTGTTCTTTGCAATCCCCTAATGGCGCAATTGGAGAATATAAATCATTCTAGCGACAATAGTTTTAAGGTTTTCTGGGATGATTTTAGGGAATCAGTAATAAAAAACGACACAACAAAGTTAACTAACTTAATACATTTTCCACTAAAAATACGAGGAGAGCGAGATGAGGATTCAGTAATATGTTTACATGTTAATAATTATATTTCTTATTACAAAAAGTTCTTAACAGCCTCATCTTTCTTTGTGAAAGGTAAATATATTACTAATTTTGAATACATTAATAGCACAGAAATGCCTGAGAAAGCTACTATATTCCAAGAAACAGAAACATGGAAAAGAATTGGGGATTTAGAATTTGAGAAAATTAACAATAAGTGGGGGCTAACCCTTTTATATTGTCCACGTTAACCCATTACATAATTAGTTGATCGTTAAAAAGTAACCTATTGGTTGTTACTACTTATTAGCTTATACGTGTCTGATTTTGATTGTTTCGAGTAGAATAGGTTAAATAGTTGATCCTTATTAATATTTATTTTTAATATATTGATTGTTAATAACTTGTACTCTTCGAAATGGTTGATTTTAAGCGATTTTGAGTAAATTAGGTCAAAATCCTGGAAATCATGTTAAAAAATTGACTGAAAATCCGCAGTTGGAAATGTTCAAAACCATCCTGACAAGCCTCATACACCTCCCCAGCTCGGCTGAATTTGAAATTCAGACGTTTTGAAAGTGTAGCTTGTAGCTACCTGGAGCTTTTATTGTTTAATGAAAAAGGGTATCATGCAGCTAATAAACGTTCTTTGAAGAAACAGTTAACCTGCTCATTGAAAAGTTGGGACCATAAAGTCAAATCCGGTTTTACCGGTATAGGTATTGTTTGAATAACCCACTGAAGTATACTGATCCAAGCGGGGAATGGTGGTCCTGGTTACTTGGTGGAATTATTGGTGGAGTTACAAACGTGATAGCCAACTGGGATGATATAGACGGTGATTTTGTTAAGTTCAATCAATATGCATTTGTAGGTTGTGTGGCTGGTTCAACAGCTGTTGCGATGGCTGAATCGGAAATAGGTGCTCCTGCTATAGGAATGTGCGTTGGTGGAATTCTCAACCTGGGAAATTCATACATTAGAGGAGCTAGAGGCACCGACCTGTTGGATGCTGCAGCTTCTGGAACAATATGGGGTGGTGTTAGCGGGTTTGCATCAATGGGTATTGGAGCAGCTGTAAATGAACTGATGAATATTCCATGGACTACCGATTATCCCGGCGTTCCTGGACACGGGAAAGAAGTAACGCTTGGTAAATGGCTATTTGGAACTCAAAGCAGTAATATTAGTAATATAATAGCTAATCAGGGGAGATCAAATTTAACACTGGTTTTAACAACTCCTGTTGTTAATTTAGTTTCAATGCCAAGATCTGTACCACAGCCAATGTATATGAATTCATCATTAGAATTCACGGGAACTATTTCCTATTATACTACAAGGAGTGGTCCAGCACAATATGTTGATGGCAATTTATCATGGATTAATCATTACTCAGATGGTTCAATTTGTATTGATGATTCTTGGAATGCAGTGTCAGGGCCTTGGGGACCTCCTATCAATCAAGGTGATTGGACAGCAACTTCAATAACTAATGATCCAAACT
>CAYTNC010000058.1:1791-13494 GCA_964438935.1 uncultured Bacteroidales bacterium | reverse complement strand
CCTGTCGAAGTGCGATTTACTGCTAGCCTGGAACTCCAATAGTCATACTTCGACAGGCTCAGCATGACCCAGCCAGTCTTGGATCTTGGATCTAACCTCACCTCCTCTTCAACCGCAGGCTCACCCGGTCAAATTGCCGGCACAGTTTATGGTATTCTTCTGACAGCATAGTCAGTAAAAACAGGCTTTGCTGGCGGTTGTAATGCATTACCACAAAGTCTGAAAGCCTGCTGAAGGTATCGTTGCGGTCGAGCTTTTTCTTGATTGCATGAAAAGCAAGATGCCGGGAACGTCGGCGTTTTTTTCTCCTGACAATGCGGTTTACCTGGTTCCAGAAGCCCAGTTCAGGCACCAGTTGCCGGATCAAAGCAGTCCCTGCACGTTTACTTTCCTTCAGGAAGTATAACATATCCAGCAAGGCGAGTTTTTCATCATCTTCATCCTTGCTTAACAAATCGGGAACTAGTTTTTTCATCACCTGTTTTTTCACCCGAAGGATGTTCCGGTACTTGCCTGTTCCCTCAACAAAAGCGGCCACCACATCCGACCAGAATTTTGCCTGGACAATCCGGGGCACCAACATGAAATTTCCTACAGGTGCAAATAAAGTTGCCAATGGCCAGGCCATCATGCTTCTGAAAAAATTAGCCCGGATGGTGGACTTGTCGAATCCGCGCAGGTAGTTGTGCGATGCGATGTAAGCTCCATTGGTGATGTTGATAAAAAAGAAACCGATCACCTCGTACAACATGCCTTCCTGCGGGCCGGTCCATACAATATCATAACGGCTCTTAACAAAGCTCAGGATGGGAACCGACAAACCGGTAAAGAAAAGCGATTGTGCCAGGTTGGTCCAGCTGACATCATCAAAGCTCCATTCGCGCGGGCTGAATCCCTTACCCGAGATGACATCTACAAAAATATTCCGGAATCCGGTTATGCAAAACCAGATGATTGCAAACCCCAAACCCACTGTCAGATAAGCCGGAACAAACCCAATCATCACAAAAAACAGGTTTTTGATCAGCGGGTTCAGGTATTCCCAGGCCCGGGAAAATTGAATAATTTCATCCGATTCATCAGTCAGCACATGTTGTTTTCCATTGTTCAGAGCACCCAGGCAAATAATATCAGGCTTCTCCCGAACGTTTTGATCATGTTCTCCGGTTCTATGATTAAATACCTGTTCAGAAATCTCTGCCGGCAGAACCATGTGGTACTGCCTGAAATTTTTCTTTTGACGTTTCGGAATGCGATGGCTGAAGATGAAACCCATTCCTGGCAAAAGCGATGAGGTACCTGCGGCATCACTTCCGGCCACCGGAATGATTTTCCGATGCCGGATCACATCCAGGGCGTCGGCCAAATGGCTCTTTTTATATTCCAGATGATTTTCATCCAGAAAACGAACCAGATGCTCCTTGTTTCCCTCGTTCAGCAAGTTGATGAATTGTGCGAAGAGAATGAAGTCGGCCCGTTCAACCTGCAGCGTATCAACCGTGTTGAACAATTCCACCTGTGAGATCACCTGAGCTTCTTCAAGAATCATATTCACGGCAGCCTGCAGACCGTGTTCCAACGGTTGTATCAGCCTGATGCTACCTCCTGATTTCTTAGATAATTTATAAATTGCCTGCAGGCTCGAAACAGCTGTTTCAGCCGACAATGTAGATTGATCTGAGAAATAAGCCAATCTGAGCTTTTCGGGGTCGAGATTCCTGTATTGATCGCGGATTTCCGCATACCTTAAAACTGCTTTTTCAACTTCAGCAGGAGAAAAATGTTCCGGTGTTTTTCTTACCCTGATCTTGTGGGCCATGGCGCGCATCAAACGTTTTTCAAGTATGTCCTTCATGCGGGGATAAAGGAATTCTCCGAGTTGGCGTCGTGAGAATATGCTGCTCCAGATATTGCCTTTGTCATCATCAATGGAAACCGGGTTCAGGTAATACACTGAACCGGGCTCATACCCCGCATTGATCTCTGCCAAATGCACCTTGTTGAAATGCTCAATCAGGTGGCGCAGGTTTATGCGGCGATTTTTTTCATTGGCTTCCAGCTCATCAAGAAAAGCTTCCAAATCGTTGGTGCGCTGTTTGAGATATTTTTTAAACCGGCCCTTTTTGCTTGAAAACTCGGGTAATGTATACATGAGGTGAAAACGCCTGCCTTCATTCATGGCACTGAATTCAAGGGCAATATTCACTTTGATACCCATTATTTTTCCGGCTTCCAGCACTTCCCTTACCGCATTAGGCTCATCGAGGTTGTTGTAAACAACGGTCAATTCCGATATTCCTTTGATAAAAGCATCTATGATCAGCTGCGAAGGAAGTTTATAGCCATAGGAAGTTTTATCGTGCACATGAAAATCCCAGCCCATGTTCAGATCACAAAGTTCCTTACCGGTTTCGGGAACTTCCACCAGGTTGAACCTATTCAGGTAACGCCTGATGGCCCGCGGATGACCGAATGATGAAACGGAAAAATCGTGCAGCAGTTCGAGCTGCTTCCTTTTATCATTGCGATTTTGAACCACGGCTTTCATTATAGCCAGTTGCACCCGGGCAGCATTCAGCGGCATTTTTAGCGACCGGGAATAGGTGATGTGCTCAGCCAGCAGACGCAATGCCTGAACACGCTGACTGTAACGGGCAGAATCCAGACTCTTGGTAATCCTCAGGTAGTTTTCAACAATAGTGGTTCTTCGTTTCCTGAATTCCTTGATGAAGCCCTTTGGATGGGAATCGGGAAATTCCTCAATATATTCCGGCAAATCAATGCTGATATTGATTTTCTGGCGGAGCGACCGGAGTTCTCCGGTAAAGCTCAGACCATTCACCAGGTTATTGTAAATCCGGGTCAACATGCGCTGATTTTCCTATGATGAAACCAAATATAACCTTAAAATAAATTAAATACGCCGTCAGGTGTTATACCCAAAAACCGGAACCAGGTTTCACCGGCAATGATATTTAGTATCCATGCGGCAATCATCAGTGTAAACCCAAATTTAAAAGTATCGCCCATACTGTACTGGTCCGTTTCATATAAAAGTGCAGCCGGCTTGCTGTTGAATGGCAATACGTAAACATGTTCAATCATAAAGGCCACCGGTAATGCCAGGCTGATTATGCTCAGGTTAAACCGGTTGGCAACACCAATGGCAATGGGCACAAATATCATGGCGCGCATGGTTTTCGACTGAAACAGCAATGCACTCAGTACCATTACGCCGGTGAGCAACAGGTAAAGTACCCAGAATGGTGTTTGACCGGTTATGCCGATACGATCAAAAAAAGCATTCACGCTGATAGCCGGTAAATCGGTTACTTCCAGGCCTGATCCCAAGGCATAGGCACCGGCCGAAAAAAGCATCAGGTGCCAGGGAACATCAACCTCATTCCATTTCACTACCCCTATTCTTGGAAGCAGGGCCACTATGGCACCCACAAAGGCAACCGCAGTGGGACTGATTCCATGCAGTCTGTCGGTTGCCCAGAAGCCCAGGATGAGCAGGAAAATAACAACTGCTTTTTTCTCCTGCAGACTTACTGTTCCGAGCTTGGTGTACTCCTCTCTCAACCGGTCAATACCTCCTTCAATTTGAGGAAGCCGCTCACCGGGCGCCAGGGGGAAGAAAACCTTCATGGCCAGGATGTAGCCCAGCAGCATCATGGTCAGCATCACCGGAAACATGGCCATCATCCAGTCGCTGAAGAACACGGAACTTCCAATGGCTCCGGAAATAAGCGCCGCAGCAAGCAGGTTGGCACCTGAGCCCGTTAAAAAACCGCTCGCCCCTATGTTGATGCAGAAAAGATTCTGAAGTACAATGCTCCTGCCGAAATTATTGCGGTTATTTCCGCCTCTTGCGCCGTAAATAGCTGCAATAACCATGAAAATGGGAAGCAGGATGGCTGCTTTGGCAGTTGTGGCAGAAATAAACGCCGACAACACCACGTTGATCACAATGAAGCTCAGAAATATGGAAGATGCATTTTTTCCAAATTTAAGAATAAACCACAGGGCAAAACGCTTGGCCACCCCGGTTGCTACGAGCATGCTGGCTAACACAAACGACATGATGTTCAGCCACATGACAGGATGCCCCAACTGGGCATAGGCTTTCTTTTCGGGCAATACCCCGGTAAGCACCAGGCTGATGATGACGATGAGCGAGGTCAGGTAATTGGGAATCGCCTCGGTTATCCACAAGATCAGTGCTGCTATAAAGATACCCAGCATAAAGGCATTGCTTCGCGAAAAAGCCACCTCCCCAATTTTGTCAAAGGTTTCTTTTGCATCTGCCGTAAGCTGTTCGGGATTGATATGTTGCAGGAATGAAAGCTTGAATACAAATGCAAACAGGATGAAACAGATGACAGCCAAAGGTGGACCGATATAGGTCAACCATTTTTCAATTTTTCCTTTCGCCCGTTTGGGCAGCTTTTCGATCCGGTAATTGCGCATATCCAGCGGATCGTAGGACGCATTTTTTGGTGTTGGTATAATGTCTGACATGATGGAATTGGTGATTTGTCGTCTGTTACTAAATTATGCAGATGCTTCTAAATGCAATATGCCAAGCCCAGACGCTGAGCGTAGTCTCCTGACTACGCTCAACGGTCTGAGTTCAGCAATCAACTTACTAACCAGCTTTACAAAAGCACTATGAAAATTTTATTTTACCATTTCTTAAATGGATTTTTCATGAGCATAGAATTGTAATAGCGTGTATCACCGGTTACTTCCTGGCCCAGCCATGATGGTTTAACAAATGACTCATCCTCGGCCTGCAGCTCAACTTCTGCAACCACCAGACCCTGGTTCTCGCCATAAAACTCGTCCACTTCAAAGGTATGATTACCCGATTTCACCAGGTATCTTGTTTTGTCAATCACACCCGGTTCGCAAATCTGCAACAGCGATTCCACTTCAGCAACGGGTATTTCCTTTTCCCATTCAAAGCGGCTTGCTCCTGAAGCACTGCCAATTCCTTTAATGGTAATGAAACCCTTGTCTCCCTTAATCCTCACCCTTACGGTCCTTTCAGGTACCGAGGACAGGTATCCCTGGGTAATCCGGGTTTCCTTACTGGCATCCTTTTTAAAGTCGCCCTTTACCAGAAACTTACGTTCTATTTCTTGTGCCATATAATTTACTGTTATTATGTTAATTAGCCAAAGGTTTACGAATCATCCCGATCACCCGTTTGATTGCCTGCAGGTAATTGATATTTTCAACACCTTCAAGGCCTGTGTCCTTAATGGTTTTTTTGATGTCTTCAACTTCTGTTGATTCGGAATTGATTGTAAACACCCTTGCGCCGTTGATCAGCACTTCGCCGAATTCGCAGATGGTATTGTTTACCATGTAGCCGAATCGTTGTTTGTGCACACTTACGGCTGCCAGGTCGGGATGTTTGTAAACCATTTCCATGAATTCATCAAAGGTATATACCTCCTTAATCAGGGCTGGCATTTGAACCTGGAACGCCGGGAATACTTCATTTTTCAGCACTTCGGCCTTTATCGGGAATTCTCCTTTCATCAGCGGATTCCATTGCTCCAATCCGTCCACGGTTTGCACATAGGTTTTGATGTCCATTTTGCCGTCGCGGATTTTGGTGTTGTTCACATCATTGGTTCGCGAAAGTATATAGATCTCATCGGAATATCTTTCCCAAACTTTTTCAGGAACGGGAGCAGACAGCCTGGCCATTCGTTTGGCCGCGTCTTCAAAGTGCTGTCCGAACGACCTGAATTCAAACCGTGGCTTGGATATTTCGCCAATCTTCATTTCTTCTTTTGCCATAAATTTCTTTTTAATGTTAAAACCGCATTTCTAAACGGGAAGCGCCACCCGGTGCGGGTTGCGCCTCCGGTAGGTAAAGTTTCTAATTATTCGTAGCGTTCGGCGTGGTTACAGTACCTGTAACCCAAAGTTCAGCGCCATCTTTTTTCCGGTATACCAGTGGCGTTCCGGGCCAGCTTGCTTTTACCAGCTGATCTACAACCACATCTGAAGCGTTGGCAAGTGTAATGTCTTCACCCGAGCCGGATATGCCGAATGTACCCTGGGGTGCACCGGATCCGGTTTCAATCAGGTAAAATCCTCCGGCAGCAATGGTGGTGGAAGCAGGTATGATGTATGCTACTGCCAGTCCGCCTGAATCATAAACCTTATAACCGCTGATATCTATTGCTGCACTGGTGGCATTGTACAATTCTATATAATCATAGGGAGAACCTGATGCATTGATTTCATTGATCACCAGCTGGTTTAGCATTGCCAATGGTGCCACGCTGATCTGCGGCCAGGTGGAGGCATCGTCATGGTCGAAATCACCAATCACCTTGCCTTCACCATCCAGTTCTTCAACCGGGTAGTACGATTTCAGTGCAGCATTATCTGTGGCCCTCAGGTAATATCTGATCACAGAGCCCTCGGCCTGTCCGGGAATAGTATCTGTCCATACCCCGTTTACATAGGTCAGGTCTATGTTTTTCTTGGCGCCGGCATCCTCACTGTTAACCAGGTAGTATAAACGAACCCCGCTGATACCACTCTTATCATAAGCTTCAACAGTTACAATAATAGCTTCTGCATCGGCCGGATTGTTGTTTGACAATTCAACACTTTGGAAGATTGCAAGTCCGTCAACTACTGCCAGTTTAAAAGCGTCTTCACCTTCGGGTCTGAACTTTGTTTTCAGGCCGGTTTCATCTTCGGCCTCAATATAATAGGCAATGTTTCCGGTTGAAAGCAATGGGAGCAGCAACCTGTATTCGCCACCACCCATAGGAACCATATCCAGGTAATAAACTTCGTCTTCGGTTTTCAGCCACAATTTCACACTGCTGACACCCGAGGCGTCTCTAACAACCACATCATATTGATAACGCGCATTGTCGTTCACCATTCCGGTAACCAGGGTAGCGGCCTCAATAACCGGAGGCTCATTGGTATTGCTGTTGGCTGCTCCCTTGGTAGGATTGGCCATTGAAAAGGTTTCACCGCCATCGGGAATCCGTGCATAGGAAAGGCCCAGGTCCATAGCCGGAACAGCTACCTCATCAACAACCACTTCAGCTGCATCCACCAGAAAAACGGTTTCTCCTCCTGATGAAATTCCGAAATCGGCATAAGTAGCAGGCTCAGCAGCTGCCAGGTTCTTGTCGCATGTAATAACGAGGTACCCGTGAGCCGGAATGGTTGTGCCATTAGGAAATTTGTAGATGGCACTGGGTTTGTCATAAACGCCAAATCCGCTCATATCAATAGCGCTTGCAGATGGATTGTAAATTTCAATCCAGTCGGGTATTGGGTCTCCGTTGTTTGAGGCTACCTCATTAATTACCAATTCAATCTCGGAAACAGGGCCCGTGTTGTCTTCAAACAGTTCGTCTTCCACGCACGAAAATGGCAGCAGAAGACCAAGTGAAAGCAGGGTATATAACAATTTTGTTTTCATATTCAGAAAGTATTATTAAATGTGATGTTAAAAATCCAATTCAAACCGGGCCTGCAGGAATCCATAATCATCTCCTGCCTTTCCGTCCTTTTCCGTTACCCGGGTATAATCTTTGGTCAGTTCTCCGTTTTCATCTGTGCCCACGAAAAGTTTTCCTTTTCCACTGGCATACCGGTCGTGGTTGATGTAAGTGTAGTTGAGCATGAGTTTCGCGTTGTAATTAATATGGTAGGTAATTCCTGCGGTGAATCCGCTGGCGCTGCCACCCATAATCGCTGCCTTGGTGTCGTTCAGATTAATGTAGTCATAGCGTAATGCCACTTCCACATCGCCCCAATCATTACCTCGTGTAACCTGGGTGAATTCGCCTTCTTCGCTGTTGTAGTTGTACTTACCGCCAAAGAGCAAACACGATAAGGAAGCGTAGCTACCGCTGGCTTCATAATCGGGATTATCTGCCTTGCGATTGATTTTGGAGTAAATGTACTCACTTGAAAACTTGAAATTGTTCAGGCTGGCCGAAAGTTCGCCTCCAAAAAGCACATGTGAATCCACATTGGGAATGTCATCGGAGTCCAGGTATTTTTTGCGGCTGATGTTGGTCATGTCACGTGTGGAGATCCGGTAGGTATCTTCGAATTCCCAGCTTGTTTTGGGGGTGCGGTAGGAACCTGAAACACCTACGTGTACCAGTTTGCCTTCGGCATTAACGGGCCGAACCACTGCTTTACCCGTAACAGAAATACCTTCATCAGCACCATAATCCTTATTGGCATCCTGTGTATAGGTAGTTACTTCGAGGTTTTCCACATCATTGAAATGAACACCTAAGAAACCCATGTAGGCTTTGTCCCACTTGGTGATGTTGACACCCAGCTGACGTTGCGGCGCAAAGGTGGTTACATAGGGCTCCTCAACAAAAGTCTGATACCGTGAGGTAGTTGTGGTTTCCATAGAAATGGCCTCCTTAAAATAACCAGCCTTCAGGTTCAGTTTCTGATCATCCCATTTATAGCCGATAAAAGCGTCTTTAATGTCGAGTTCCCCACCGGCAAAATCCAGGTCCACTTCGCCTGTCCAGCGTTTATACAGAACCGTTTTCATGGCAAAGCGCAAACGGCGGATTGTTACGCCATTTCCCAATGGGTTAAGTGCATTCTGGTCGAAATAATAAGCTCCGTCGAAATTGATCCGAAGGTCAAACCAGGTACGAAAGTTCTGGTCGGGAGACTCGAAAACCAATATTCCGTTACGGTTTTCAATGGCCATAGGCTTGCGGATTACCTTTTGCCCATACTGGTTGTACCGGACAGAATCCGGGGACTGTCCGTACGCCTTACTGCCTCCAAAAGAAAAAGCAACAAGGAGTAAAACCATCAACATGTTTTTTTTAATTTTCATAAATGATATAGTTTAATATTAGAGGTTATTAATAAAATCATGCAATGCCTGATCTTTGTTCAATTGCAATTTCTTCTTGAGTCTGTACCGCGCCACCTCAACGCTTTTGGGCGATATATTTAACAGCGTAGCCATTTCCTTGGTAGATAAGTTCAACCGAAGCAACCCGGCGAGCCGCTTTTCGAACTCTGTGAGATTGGGAAAAGACGATTTCAGTTTCAGGTGAAAATCCTTGTGAATGTCTTCCACCCGCATGTAAAACTCTTTGGTTTCGCGTGAAAACGACATGCGCTGCCTGATGTGCAACGCCATATCCGCGAGCATTTCCGACCGTTTTGCCCCATCTGTGGTGTTGTTAATTTCGTTGACTGTTGCAGCAAGTTTTTCCAGGAACAAACGTTGCTCGTTAATATTCAGGGCAATATCCATGAATTCCTTTCGCTTAACATTCAACTTGGTGTTCAAAGCCTCGTTTTCAACACTGATGGTTCTCATCTCCATGTCATACATGGCCTTTTGTGAATGGTAAAGCTGGTTTTGCTGAATCAGCAGGTCCTTTTCCATTTTGAGGCGTGCTTTTTGCTGTCTGAAGATGAGGTAAACAAATACCATAAATACCAGAACCGTCAGAATGGCCAGCCCTGGAACAACCATATTATAAATCCGGGGGCTATCTGAAAGCGGTGGTGCCAGGTAAGGTATTTCTCTCTGAAGGGATAACCCAAAAACCCTATCCAGCACAAACAGCAACAGATACATAAGAATACCGGCGCTCAAAGGGGCTGTAATCCATCCAATACCCATACCGGCGAGGGTATGGTTGTCAATCTCCCGGGCCCCTTTTACCAGGCCAATACCCAAAACGGCACCAATAACAATCTGTGTACTCGAAACAGGTACCAGCTGAAACCAGGGAATACCGCTGCTGGTAACCAGGTTTCTAAACCATGCAGATGAAAAAAGAAACAACACAATAGCCTGTGAAAACAATACAACAATGGCAGCTTCGGGCATAAGCGACAGCACATCCCGTTTGCCTAAGCCGTTATAGGCACGATAGCTGTATGTAACCAGGCCAGCTGTGATGGCAACAGCGCCAAGCAGGCTCAGGAACTGCAGCCCGCTCACATTGAAAATTCCAAAACCAAGTTGTATGTCAGGTGAGAAATGGTAGAACACACCAGATATATTACCGATGTTATTGGCGCCGAGTCCGAATGCTGATAGTGCAATACCTACTATCAGCCCCACCCTCGACCAGGCGTCGAGCTGCAGCATGTGAATTTTAGATTTTCGTATGACCCACCTTACTAATAAAAAGAGCAGGGCACTGATTATGATACCGGCAACCGGCGCCATAATCCATGCAATCAGGAATTCGGAGAACTGGGAGATATTCAGACTGCCAGTTGAAAAGAGCACCCATCCGAGGATGGCTCCAACAACAGTCTGGCTGGTTGAAACGGCCAGTTTTATTTTGATGAGCAGCAAAACCACAACAGCAGCAACCAGGGCAATCAGGAACGCTATCATCGGGTCGGTTACATTTCCCAGTGCATGTACGGTTTGTGTGGTTGCCGAGCCATGAAAAACTGCTCCCAGTATAACAAAGATACCAGCTATCAGGGCAGCTTTTCGTATATCGAACATCTGCGAACTAACTGAAGAGCCAAACAGGTTAACAGTATCTTTTGACCCCAGCAACCATCCGAGGAACAATCCGCTTGATAAGATGATCAGCAGCAACTGCATGGCTATAGCGATCGTTTAATGGCCATGATAGACAATACATCAGCAGCGTCCTGTGCCTTATCCGACAGCAATTCAATATGGAGCGTAAAGTAGCGCAGGTGAATTTTCTCGCTCAGCTTGATGTTGGACATATCCTGAAATACGCGACGTTTGATGGAAAGCGCCAGTTTGTCGGTTTCCTTTTCATATAGGTATACCCGGTGCAGATGCTCCTTAACCGATTCCGGATCGCGGAAGAAAACACGGGTTGCGGGTATTAACGAATCAATCGACAATACCGACAGTTCCGTAAGTTTGGTCAGGTCCTGGTTGAGTTCACTGGGAATGAAAGGTACCTCCACATCAAATTCGAAGAGGTTGGCCTTGGCCAGCTCCAGAATGTTGTTCAACTCTTCGAGCAGCTTGAGGATGTCCGCCCTGAGTTCGGGCATGAGCGATTGGGTGTAAAGAATGTTTTCAATTTCCCTTTTCTTGATGTCGGCTTCAGATGCAATATTGGCCAGCGTTTTCAGGTTATCCTCAAAGCTGGAACGATTGCCGAAGAGGTAATTTTTCACGCCGTCTTTAAATATCAGACAGCCCTCATCCATCAGGGTCAGAAACGCTTCGATCAGTTCAATCGATTTTTTCGCGTGTTTGAAATTAAACATGGTTATCAGCGTTTAAGTGGTACAAATGTACGTACTGTTTTGTTCGTATAGTGCTATATAAATTACTGTACAAATTAATGTAGTGTTTTTTATTTATCCTATTTATTTATTATTTAATATTTTATATTTTTTCTGTAGTGCCTATATAAAACAAAAAATAAGAAACGTTGTGCATATGTAGGGGCATGCACCCATAGGTTGGTGCAACATGAAGGGATTTTCCCGGCGCATCATTACTCCTGAAAAGTTCCGAAGGAAGGATATGTATGAGCACAGGGCTTCATCATGCTTTCACATGATTTCGCCCTGTGTAGGTAAATAGAAATGTAAGAGCTGAAGGCCCGTATGATAATGTTTTGGGAAGTTTGTTATCTGCGCTAATCAATAACCGCGTTTATCTTTTCCCAAAGTTCATTATCGAAC
>CAYTNC010000058.1:0-1691 GCA_964438935.1 uncultured Bacteroidales bacterium | reverse complement strand
TTATCTGCGCTAATCAATAACCGCGTTTATCTTTTCCCAAAGTTCATTATCGAACCCGGAAACTGCAAAGTCGGGATTGGCGGGGTCAGATGCATTTCCCATCCGCACAACCACCATCTTTTTGCCCGGTATTACATATATTCTTTGGTCTTTTGCCCCCATGGCAGCAACCATCATAAATGATTTGATGCTTTTTTCAGCCAGATAGTTCTTCAGGGGCTGAATTGCACCGCTGTTCCAGCCCAGTTCCGAAATGGGTGTTGTTTCCCACGCAGTGCCCGGATCAGATGGAAAATACATGGCGTTATCCGGAACCGGGTTGTCATCTTTGCCGCAACTGATTAATGACAACGACATAAAAAACAGTAAGTGAATTTTTCTCATAAGTCAGTATTACAAAGCAAATTTAAACAAAAGAAAGATGCTTAATAATATAACAAGCAGGCAGTTCGATTTGTTTATACCTGCATCATGCAGCCAGGCATCCTTCTGTTCTCTCAGGAAATGAGAAAACTGAACAATAAACTGACAAAAAGGATGAAAACAATCGACAAAGAATAAATCCCGGTTAACAGGAGAAACTTCATCGTGGTTTTCATCCACCCCTGTGCATAAACATTCTTAAGCGACAACAGAAAATAAGTCAGTATGACTGCCAGGAACAACAGGCCGATATGGAGGTTCACCAGGTTTAACACAAGCCACAAGGTGAAGATGATAAACAACAGCGTGTGAAAATGAAGTGAAAAAATCAAATGTTCACTATAGAAAGTCTTTTTGCGCCGGTATAACAACCAGAGAAAGAACGCAAATACAGGCATCAAAACAAACATGGATCCCGATATGCCCTTGTGCAGCTTATGCATAAACTCTTCTTTGCCAACATGACCTGTATTGATCAGCAACGAATTCCGGGCTATTTTTTTCATGATCCATCCCTCATCGGGAATCTCATCCCGGATGTAATCATCGATGAGCGGATCGGGATCAGTAGCATTCCGAATCTGATTGAGGCGCGCATCGGTCGTATCTTCTTTAAAGTCTAAAAAACTAAATGAAAGATGATTGGATTTGGCATCGTTGGATTCATTGTCATCAGCCTTTTGCTCCAATTTCGATGACAAGGTCAGGATCAGAAAGAAAATAAAGGTGATGAAAATGTATAACCTGACGGGCGGCACATAGCGGCCCCGCTTGTTCTGGTTGTAATTAACCGTCATGCGACCCGGGATAAACAAATCGCGGATTGTTGCGAGCAGTTTGTTATCAAAATGGAACAAGGTTTCCAAAAACTCGCTCACAAAATGTTTGAAAGGCAGCTTATGGGTATGATTTTCCTGTCCGCAGGAGGGACAGTAATTGAAAGCCTGAGATAAACTATATCCACAGTTGGGACATTCGGTTTTCTTCACCCTGGATTTGGCCATATGCTTATTTTGCCCAGTTGAATGCAACGCCTTTGGCATCGCGTGAATTGGCACCCACATACACCATGAAATCACCGGGTTCCCAACCAAAGTCGAGGTTGCTGTTATAGAAACTCAGATCGTCCGTAGAGACATCCATGCTCACCTCTTTTGTCTCACCGGGCTGCAGCATGATCTTCCGGAAATTCTTCAGCTCTTTTACCGGTCTCGAAACAGATGCTGCCGGGTCTTGTATGTAAAGCTGAACAACCTCTTCACCGGCAA
>CAYTNC010000057.1:0-13494 GCA_964438935.1 uncultured Bacteroidales bacterium | reverse complement strand
ACCTATCAGCTCATTGATCTCAGGTCGCCTGAAGAGTTCCTGGTTGCCTCCATTCCCGATGCCATTAATATTCCTTACAACAACATGTTTTCAACCCATCTGGAAAGTTATCTGAACCGCAATGTCAGAAACATTTTTTATGCCAATGGCGATTACGTTGCCAATTATGCCCTGGTTGTTGCCGAAGGGCTTGGCTTTAAGGGTAACCAGGTTATTAAGGGAGGCCTGAACGAGTGGTATGATGTGGTGATGAACAGCAGCTTCACCGGCGACAAAATATCCGCAAGAGAAAATGCTTTGTTTGAAATAAGAACAAAAGCACGAAAGCAGTTCACCGATATTAACAGTTTGCCTGACAGCCTAAAATCCAGGTACCGTGAGTCAAAAGAAATACAAAGAAAGAAACTGGATGGCGGATGTGAATAATGCAGGAATTGATTAAGCAATAAATTTTAACAGTTATGAAATTAAAAAAATTGGGGATTGTTGTAATTGTTGTCATCCTGGTTGCTGTAATCGCGATGATGTTGATTGGATCATCCGGTAATGGTCGTTTCCACCATGACGCTGCCAAATGGGCGCAACCGGCAATCGATCAAACCAATATAATTGCGAGAATTCAGTTGGAAAATTTAAACGGAAACACCTTACTGGTTGACCTCAGTGAACAGGGAAACCTGCTAAAAGATTATAAAGGTGTAATTCATGTGCCGGCCTCAGCAATTCTGGAGCAGGAGAATCAAAGAAAGCTTCGCATGCATAAAGGAAATATCGTTCTGGCTTCGGAGGAACGGGCATTGTCAGCACGTATATGGATGTTGCTGAGTCAGATGGGTTATAAAAACCTATATGTATTGGATGAAGATACCGGAAATGAAGTATTAAAATCATTGTCGTCCGGGTAAAATTTCTCGAATTTTATAAAGTCCAATATTTATTGCGTTCCTACAGGACTTTGAGAGTTGAGAGGTGGCTTTTCTTTTCTACCCATATTTAATTCCTAGCGGAACCGTCCCGTAGGGACATCATATTGGTAGATAAAGGATTAACATTTGAAGTTAAGTCCCGTATGGGACGATATATATTTTAACCGGTCAATAGTGTATTAAAATACAAATTCCGGTCTGATACAATCACCGGACCGGAATTTTGAATACTATCCGATATATTCAACAACAATCAGGTTATTTCACAACCGGAAAATCATTAATGTCCTTTTCTGAAAACGGAAGCCACGAAAGTTTGGCTTCATCTTTTCGCATCCAGTCAACCATAAAGGCGTTATTCCCGTATTTGAGCGTCCGGGCGTCATATCCAAAGAGACGCAAATAGGCGGTGGCGAAAGCTGAATTGTGTCCGGTTCCGCAATAAACCACTACTATCTTATCAGTTGGAATGGTCGACATTTCGGCAGTGAATCCCAATGTGGCATTGGGTTTATAGCGTACGGCTCCGGGTATGTGCGCGTCGTCATATTTGTCCTTCCGCTCGTAGTTAATAACATAATACATCTGAGGGTTTCCAAATACTTCATCGGCATTTATTAAAACTTTACCGGTTCCTTCAGCGAAAACGCTTTTAAAACGGGCCGCTGATATTTCTTCTCCCTTGCTCAACCCGGTTTTTAGCTCAGGCATTCCTTGAGGAGCAGGTTTTTCATTTGTTGTCTTTTCCAGGTTTTGCTCATATTTAGCCGACAAACCTTTCAACCATCCTGCTTCGGCCAGCTTTGCATTCCAGGCACTCATGCCCCACCGCATAGCGTAAACGTTTCCATATCCCATTAATCGAAGCAATGAAGCGGCATAGCTCGAAATCTGACCATCCTCGCATACCAGAATGATCTTATCCAGTTCAAACGGTTTAATGCCCGATTCAAAATACGCAGGCAGATCTTCAAAACGTTTGTTCACAGAACCTTTTATGTGTCCCTGTGAATAAAGAAGGTGAGCGCGCAAGTCGATTATATGCAATTTGGCGCCAATGCTTTCTTGCACCACCGAAGCTTTAATCAGCGACGGAAATTCACGGCTGTTCACGTAGTCACCATTGTCAGCAAGATCCTTTATGAGCAGCAGGGTTTCATTGTCAATAGGAACATCAGCTGCTGCTGCTGCTGCTGCTGCTGCCACTGCTACTTCTGATTCAGCTGCTTTCGTCTTTTTCCCGGCCTTGCCCGAACAACCCGCAACTAACAAAGCAGTGAACAACAGCAGAAAAATAGGTGAAAAATGAAATTTCTTCATAATCATACTAATTTACCCAGGGAAGGATTCCTTTGGCGTAATCGCCTTGTTGTCCTTGTCGTAGTATAATGTCTCTGTTCTGTTCCCCAGTTCATCATACTTGTATTCTGTAATGGCGGCGCCGTTTCCCGGATTGTTGATAATGTTCCTGTCTTTATCCATATTGGTTACTTTAACCAAAGCACCGTGGGCATCATATTCATTCAGGGTAATGGGTATCATTTTACCGCCCACCAGTTCATCGTCCTGATCATATACGGTAGTCTCAAGAACATATCCGTTTTCATCCAGCTTGCTGAGGCGTTTTGCCCAGCCCCAGTATAAATTCGACAATTTGCCTTCCATGTTGTGCACTGAAAAGCTGGTTACATCACCCTGGTCCGTATTTTCAAAGGCAAAATAGGATACCCCGATATCACCGCAATTCTCAGCCGTGCAGCTGTAAAGTGTATCACCCTGGTAATTGGCCATACGGGTCACAAAACCTTTATCATTATAAGAGAACCTCAATTCGTAGAACGGACAAAATTCACTCATAATGGTTTCTACACCGGCCAGGTTATACCTGTTTTCCCTGATCATGCCATCAGGAAGTTTACTCCAAACATAGGAATGGATTTTATTCCGGTTTTCAATCGGCGTCCCAACTGAATCGTAAAACTTCAACCCCGTACGTTGTCCGCTGTCAGTTAAAGAAAACTCATAAGCATAAACTCCGCCGTCAACGGCAATTTGTTGGTTATCCTTATTGAAGAAGTGTTTTACCTGTTTGCCCTCTGAATAGCTGTAAACAATTTTTGATGCTTCACGGAAAGATGAATTTCCCAAAAGCACATTATTTCTACCATATTCAACCGAAGCAAGTCTGCCCAGGCTGTCATAGGTAAATTTGTAATTATTGATTTGTTTGGCCTCTTCAGGTGTCAGTACGCGTGAGCCTCTTTCAAGGTCATAACTGGTTTCGCTGAAAAGCAGGTGCCGATAATATTCAACACGTGCCAGGCTTTTGGTTTCTGCCTGTTTGGGTTTACAAGATAAAACTCCCATACCCATCAGGGCAACTGCTAAGGTAACAAATACTAATTTTCTGATATTCATAATCTTTAAATTGTTAATTAACACTCAAATATAAATCGTTTTTGGATGATATGCTTCTTATTTATCTGATATAAACAATCAAATAACAACAAAAAATCCATAATGTTTAAAGTGCAAAGGGCAATAAAAAATAAATATGTGCAATATTTTTCTACCTTCATCGTCTAATTATAAGCAACAGCATCTCAACGTGTGAAAATAGAAATCCGTGGTTTAAACAAAGTTTACCCTAACGGAAAACATGCCCTTTCTGACATTAACCTGACCATTGAAAACGGCATGTTCGGACTGTTAGGCCCCAATGGTGCCGGTAAATCAAGCCTGATCCGCATTCTGGTTACCCTGTTAACACCTACCTCCGGAACGGTAAGCGTGAATGGGTTTGATCTGACCAACGACAGAGGAAAAATCCGTGCCTTGCTGGGATACCTTCCGCAGGATTTCCGCTTTTTTTCTAAATTGAAAACATGGGAGTTCCTTGATTATGCTGCCGGATTATCGGGTATCACCTCAAAGACTATCAGGAGCAAAAAGGTAGATGAATGGCTGGAGAAAGTTGGGCTTTTTGACGCCAGAGACCGCCAGGCCAACAACCTTTCGGGTGGCATGAAGCGCAGGCTAGGGATAGCCCAGGCTCTGATCGGTGAGCCCCGGATCATCATTGTGGATGAACCCACCACCGGGCTTGACCCCGAAGAACGGATCCGGTTCCGGAATATCCTTTC
Organism: uncultured Bacteroidales bacterium; assembly: GCA_964438935.1. GTDB lineage: Bacteria > Bacteroidota > Bacteroidia > Bacteroidales > UBA10428 > UBA5072. The sequence continues at coordinate 9,425 of CAYTNC010000057.1, read as the reverse complement.
CGAGTTGAGTCAGCAGGATGTAATTATCATTCTTTCTACGCATATTGTGGGCGACATTTCAAGCGTGTGCCGCGATCTGGCTTTGCTGAATGAGGGTTGTTTACAGTTTAACGGATCGCCGGAATTGCTGGTCAACAAAGCCAGGGGGCATGTGTGGCAGGTGCAGACTGCAGGTGTGGAATATGACCTGCTCAAGGAAAAATATGCGGTTATATCTACCATACCTACCCAAAACGGATGGGAGATCCAACTGGTGGGTGAGCAGATTGACTTACCTGCTGCCAGGGAAATAGAGCCGAACCTGGAACATGCTTATGTATATTATATGGAATCAATAGCAGCAAACATTTAGTTTATATCATGTCATTGCACCTTATCCGGATAATTGCAACTTATGAAATGCGAACTTTGCTTCGAAGCTGGTTCTTCAGGATCTTTGCAGGTGGCGCAATATTTGGACTCGGCATATTCAACCTGGCCATCAATATCAAGGCCAGCGGTTCCCCGTGGATATACGGTGCATTGGCAGCGTCCATCCCGTATGCCAACCTGATCATACTGAACCTGGGACAGGCTGTTGTGGCCGTGTTCCTTGCCTCAGAGTTTCTGAAACAGGACCGGAAAAACGACACGGTAGAAGTTATCTATGCCCGGTCAATGACTAACGGGCAATATATACTGGGTAAAACACTGGGCATTCTGGCCGTATTTCTTGTATTAAACCTGATTGTATTATTTATAGGTATTGGCTTCTCGCTTATCGGTAATTTCGGTTCTCAAAGCGCTTTCCCATACCTGGTATACCCGCTGCTGATCAGCCTGCCTACTCTTATCTTCATATTGGGATTGTCGTTTTTTCTTATGGTATTGGTGCGCAATCAGGCAGTTACCTTCATTTTGCTAATCGGTTATATCGCGCTTACGGTTTTTTACCTGAGCAAAAAAGCTTACCATCTCTTTGATTATATTGCTTTTAATGTGCCCATGATGTATTCCTCCATCAGCGGATTTGGCAATTTTAGTGAGATCCTGCTGCACAGGAGTATCTATTTTGTTTTGGGAGTTGGATTTATTTTGCTTACTGTATATCGCTTGCAACGCCTTCCCCAGTCGGTTAAATTTACACACGTTCCGTTATTCGCCGGACTTTTTTTCCTTCTTGCAGGGGCCGGTATGGTTTGGCAGTATCTGCATCTGAAAGATTCACTATTTTCCTTCAGAAAGGAATTGATTGAACTGAATAACCGGTATGTGCACATCTCAAAACCCCTGGTTACTTCCTGTGAGCTCGATCTGGAACACTTGAAGGATCAGATCTCTGTAAACGCCAGCTTAAATCTGGTTAACCGGAATACCAGCAGGATTGATACACTCATCATCAGTCTGAATCCCGGGTTAAAGTTGGAAAAAATGGAGGTGAACAACCAACCGGTTGCCTGGCTGAGGATGCAGCAAATTGTACTTCATGTGTTGAAAGACCCCATGAAGCCTGGTGATAGTCTTGTGATCACGATGAAGTATACCGGTAGTATCAATGAAGATATGGCATTTCTTGATCTGGGAGACAAAGCCTTAACCAATAATCCGGTTTACGAAGTATTCAGGATGCATAAAAGATATGCATTTTTGCAGCAGGATTTTGTTTGCCTGACATCGGATGTATTGTGGTACCCGGTAACCGGAACCGGATATGCTACTGCGGTTCCGTTGCATTATAACCCTGATTTCACAAAGTATTCATTAAAGGTTAAAACAGACCCCGGCTTAACCCCCGTTTCACAAGGAAAGATGACTGAGGAAGGAAATGGTTACACCCAGTTTGTTCCGGAATACGCATTACCAAAAATCAGCCTCCTTATAGGCAATTATGAAAAGCGAACACTCACGGTGGATTCCGTTGAATACGATCTGTATATGATCAAAGGGCATGATTATTTCAGTGCTTTGTTTGATCAGGTGCAGGATACACTGCCATCCCTTATTCGCAATGTTAAAAAAGATTATGAATTCGACCTGGGATTGAAATACCCGTTCCGGAGATTCATTTTGGCTGAGGTTCCGGTTCACTTTGCAGTCGACCAGCATCAGTATGCATTTACCAGTGATGCAGTTCAGCCCGAAATGATACTTTGTCCCGAGAAAGGGGTGATGTTCAGTTCCTCTGATTTTATTGCGCGAAAGTTCAGGATGGAAAAGAGTTACAGGAACAACAATGAAGAAGTACTCCCAGTGGTGGTGCAGTCAAGACTGCTGGACCAGTTCTTCCGCAATAATTTCACAAACAGGTGGGACCAGGATAACGGATATACCAACCTGTATAACTGGCAAACCTACCACATCTTTCCGCTCTATTACACTTTTTTTTCACAACTCAAAAGCGAACAATGGCCCTTGCTGAATATTGGACTTGAAATTTACCTGAATAAGCGCAATTTTAATGAAGGTACCAGTTTTCATTATTACGAAGACCTCAGTGAAATTGAGAAAATTAACCTGGCATTGAAAGAAAAATCATTGGATCAATTGGCTTATTCTGAACGGGCTGATGATGAAAATGAAAATGCAGTCAGTTTGAGAAGCCTGGTTCAGGAAAAAGGACTTTATTTGTTCAATTACCTGAAGGCCAAATATGGAGATGCTTTTGACACACTGCTGATCAGGCAGATTAAGGAAGCCGGGCATTGCTCTTTTTCTTTCGACGAACTTACCGGAAAATTCCGTCAACAGTTCAGCGCAGATTTGGAGAATGAAGTCAGCGCATGGTTTGACCAAAAAAAACTTCCCGGCTTTATTGTTAAAAATGTAAGCGGGTATAAGGTGAAAACCGGAGAGTTCAGCAAGTACCAGATCCGGTTTCAGATATCCAACCCCGAAGATGTGGATGGACTTGTTACCCTGCATGTGGATCTGAATGATCCCAATCAAAGTGAGTCAGGTTCTTATATGTCTTATTTTGTCCCCGATTTTTCAAGAAAATTTTTTATACCGGCAAGAACCTCATGGGAGATGGGTTTTGTGTTCAATGCCGAGCCGGTTAATATGTCGCTAATGACACACATCTCGCAGAACCTGCCCAACAGTCTGATATATAGTTTTACGGGATTCAATGAAACCAGGAACATACCGCAGCTTGACCAGGCAGTTCCTATAAATTTCTTTGATCAGGTAAACCAGGACAATGAAATCATTGCCGACAATGAAGATCCTGGATTCAATTATCACCAGATGACCAACCAGGCTTATCTTAGGGAACTGGTAAGCCGGAAAAAGAAAGATGGGTCGAAATATGAAAGAGTATATTCTTATAATCCTCCCAGGGTATGGAATGCGGTATTGCGTTCCGAATTTTACGGCCATTATGTTCATTCATCATTATACACCAGGGGAGGCACGGGCGAGCGGTCTGCAAGCTGGAAAGCCCATCTGCCTAACCCGGGTTCCTATGATGTTTACTTTTATGTGAATAAGATACGTATGGACTGGCGGCGCAGTAACAAGGCGCCCGATTATAACATCAGTGTCTACCATGATAACGGAATAGAACAACTCAATTATACCACGGAAGATGTGGATCACGGATGGAATTACCTGGGAACCTGGTATATGTCTTCTGATTCGGGCAAGGTTGAGCTTTCCAACAAGAGCAACGGCGATATGATATTTGCTGATGCCGTGAAATGGGTTTTGACAAAATAATAAGATTCAATATATGAAACTGCTTATCTACAGCTTGTTATTTCTGGTTATGGTAGCTGGTAAACTGAATGCCCAGCAGATCCTAACCCTCGATGATGCCATGAATATAGCCATGAAGAACAGTCCCGACATAATCAAATCGGAATTGAACATGACCATCAGCAGGGAAAACCTGAATGCCCGTGAGGCTGCCACCAAATCACTGATTAAGTTCAGGCTGACCCCATTCAACTATAACCAGACACGTGAATTCAGTAGTTTTTTTTCGGCCTGGAATACTACAGAAACTAAGGGTGCCGGAGGTGATCTGTCAATTACTCAACCCATTAAGCTTACCGACGGGAGAATTGGCCTGGAAAACCGGTTCTCATACCAGGAAGTATATAGCAGTCTGCAAGATACCACTACGAAGGATTATATTAATAATTTGTTCTTAAGCTATTCGCAGCCAATTTTCACTTATAATAAACTGAGGATGGAACTGAAGCAACTTCGCCTTTCTCTGGAAAATGCCACCCTGAGTTATGCCATACAGCGATTGTATCTTGAACGGCAGGTTACACAATATTTTTACACTGTATACCAGCGTAAAATGTCACTTTCAGTTGCCGAAGAGGAACTGAAGAACCAGCAAACCAGCTTTGAAATTATTAAGAGTAAGGTCGAAGGAGGACTATCGGCACGGGAAGAATTGCTGCAGGCCGAACTGAACCTGGCTACCAGTGAGTCGAATCTTCAAAATGCCCAGGTGGAACTGGCCAATGCCAAAGACAACTTCAAACAGTACATTGGTATGCCGCTCAAGGAGGAGTTGGACATACAAACAGATACTACATTTGCCGAGGTGTTTGTGGATATGGAGAAAGCTATTCAGAACGGACTGGATACCCGCATGGAACTCAAACAGCGTGAAATTGAACTTCAGAATAGCCAGGATCAGCTGATTGTAGCCAAATCAACCAATGAATTTGCCGGAAACATAGATCTTTCAATAGGTCTGGTGGGAATCGATCCGGCTTTGGCCGACATCTATAATAAACCAACCCGTTCGCCCCAGGTTACCGTAACACTTGACATTCCCATATGGGACTGGGGTGTCAGGAAATCCAAAATCAAAGCAGCAGAAGCTGGCATCCGCATAGATGAGGTTAACCTGGAGGCAGAGCGCACCAATGTTGAATTGGGCATCCGTCAAACCTTCCGGAGTTTGCAAAACCTGAGTATGCAAATAGCAATTGCCCGGCAGAATGAGAAGAACGCCCTGCTAACCTATGAAATTAACCTGGAACGCTACAAAAACGGCGACCTGACGAGTATGGACCTGGGCCGATACCAGAACCAGCTGTCGGAGAAAAAAATGAACCTGGCCAACAGCCTCATATCTTACAAGCTGGAACTGTTGAACATGAAAATACAATCACTGTGGGACTTTGAAAACAACATTAGTTTTGTCCCCAGGGAATTACAGGAAAATATAAGTGAATAAAACCTACAACCAGACTCGCATTCAACATTTAAAATTTTACATTCAACATTCAACATAACCACCATGCAAAAGCTTATCATCCTATTCGTTATCACTGCCATGATGTTCTCATGCAAACAAGAGCAGGACAATCTGGGCAAAGACATTGCTGTTCCCGTAACCGTGAGCACCGTTAAATTTGGAACTATTGAGGAGTTCATAGACATCAGCGGAACCGTGAGTCCCGTTAAGGAAGTGCAAATAAAGGCGGAAGTGGCCGGGAATTACCAGCTCCGGAATAATCCTGCAACCGGACGCGCTTTTGCACTGGGTGACAGGGTTGCAGCAGGCTCTGAAATTATTGAAATTTCGGATAAGGAATATGAGAACAACCTCAAGCTGAATTCCCTGAAGCTGAACCTGGAGATTACCAAACAGGTGTTTGACAAGCAGCAATCGCTTTACGATAAGGGTGGGGTTACCCTCAGCGAGCTCAAAAATGCTGAAATCAATTACATCAATGCCAATTACAGCTATGAGGATGCCATGTTGCGTATGCAAAAAATGAATATTAAGGCTCCCTTCGCCGGTGTGATTGTGGATTTGCCCTATTTCACACCCGGTGTAAAGGTTGAAACCAATGCCTCTCTGGTAAAAATAATGGATTACAGCAAGCTCCACCTCGAAGTGAATTTGCCCGAAAAAAGCATGGGCAAAGTAAAAGCCGGACAGCTGGTAAGAATTAATAACTATACCTTGCCGGGAGATACCCTGACAGGCTCCATAACCCAGATTTCCCCGGCAATTGACCCCGAAACACGTTCCTATAAGGGAGTTATCGTGGTGAATAACCCAAAGCTTCAGCTAAGGCCGGGTATGTACGTCAAAGGTGAGATTGTTGTAGCGTCGGCAAAGCATGCGGTGGTAATACCCAAGGATATTATTGTTTCCAAGCAACGGGGTAACAGTGTTTTTGTGGTGGAAAAAGGAGTGGCCCTGGAAAGGGTGGTTGAATTCGGAATTGAGAATCCGCGTGAGGTGGAAATTATATCCGGACTAAAGGAAAATGAACAGCTTGTGATCAAGGGTTTTGAGACACTGCGCGACCGGTCAAAGGTTAAGGAAACAAAATAACCTGCCGGTATGAAAAAAATAGCGCAATTTGCTGTTAACTATCCGGTAACCATCTCCATGATTATCCTGGGGATCCTTTTGCTGGGCTATATTTCGCTCGGGAAACTGAGTATTGATCTTTTCCCTGAGATCACGGCCCCCCGGATATTTGTTGAGCTCAGATCGGGTGAACGGCCACCTGAAGAAATAGAGAAACAGTTTGTTGAGGGAATAGAATCGCAGGCGATGCGTTTGAAAGGTGTTTCACAGGTGTCGTCTGCATGCATGGTTGGAGCCGCCAGGGTAAAGGTTGAATACAACTGGTCGACCGATATGGACCAGGCATTTCTCGACCTGCAGAAAGCCCTTACCAATTACAGTCAGCATGAAGATATTGATGAGTTTGTGATTACCCAGCACGATCCGAATGCTGCCCCGGTTATGGTGGTTGCCATGTCGCACCCCGACATAGCTGACATGAATGAGTTGAGAAAAACAGGCGAGAATTACATCCGCAATGAACTGGTTCGCCTCGAGGGTGTTGCTGATGTGGTGCTCACTGGAACCGAAGAAAAGGAAATACTCGTTGAAACAGACCCTTACCGGTTAAGTGCTTACGGGCTGACAACCGATAACCTGGTTCAGCAGATCATGAGCATGAACCGGAATGTTTCGGGCGGCAGTATTGTTGAAATGGGCAAGCGCTATATTATTAAAGGAACATCCCTGGTAGCAAGCGAAAGTGATCTCAAAAAAATTGTGGTTGCCTTCAAACAGCCGAATAGCGGTAATTCTTCTACTGCCGCTGTCACTGCTACTGCTACTGTTCCAGCCGCTGCCACTGCTTCTCCTGCTGCTTCTCCCACCAACCGTGTCCCTGTATTTCTCAGCGACGTGGCACAAGTAAGCTTTGTCAACAAAGAACCTGCCAATATAGTGAGGATTAACGGCATACGCTGCGTGGGGCTGTCGGTTTACAAAGAAACCAGCTACAATACCGTGAAAGCTGTTGAAGAGATCAACAAGTCGTTTGAAACCATCCGCAAAGCCTTGCCGGGTTATGAATTCACCACGGTACAAAACCAGGCTTCATTCATTAGCAATGCCATAGGCGAATTGCGGGATACGGCTTTCCTGGGAGCCCTGTTCTCCATTATTGTGCTTTTTATTTTTCTACGCCGTGGTGGCCTTACGTTTATTGTTGCTGTTGTTTTGCCAATTTCCGTTATTGCTACTTTTGTGGTGATGTATTTCTCGGGCTTGTCGCTGAATATAATGACAATAGGCGGACTTGCCCTGGGCGCGGGTATGCTGGTGGACAATGCTATTGTAATTGTTGAAAATATCTTCCGGAACCTGGAAACCGGCGAGTCGTTGAAGAATTCCTGCATCAAAGGGACATCCCAGGTAGGAGGCGCCATTGTTTCTTCCACCATTACCACCATTGTGGTTTTCCTTCCTATTGTATACCTGCATGGTGCTTCAGGTGCCTTGTTTAAAGATCAGGCCTGGACGGTGGCATTTACGCAGGTTATATCGCTCGTTGTGGCTGTGCTGATCATTCCCATGCTCTTCAACAGTATCTATTCAAAAAGAACAAGGATTACTGCCACAAAAGCATTGCGGTTTACCTGGTACACATCGTTCCTGGAGCGGGTGTTGGATAACCGTGGTAAGGTGGTGCTGGCTGCGTTTGTAATTCTGATTGCCACTGGTTTTATGCTACCTTTTGTGGGAAGCGAATACATTCCCCAGGGCGGAACAAGTGAATTCAGCCTTGAGATCAAACTTGCCGAAGGTACACAGCTTGAGCGGACCGAAGGGTTGGTTAAAAATCTTGAATCCATGGTAGGTGAAGTACTGGCTGACAAGGCTGAGATCATCTACAGCACGGTTGGCCCCTCGGCAGGTTCAAAATCAGAAAAGTCGGTATTCCAAAATGAAAATACCGCAACAATTAAAGTGAAACTGAAACCGTCTGCTGTTAAGCAATCGGCAGCAATTATAGCCGGTGTGGAAGCCTTGACGCAAGATTTACCCGATGTTGAAGTTTCTGTAGTAAAAGATGAAACTGCCCTGCAATCAACCCTGGGAACCGATGAGTCTCCACTGATGATTGAAGTAAAAGGAAGAAACCTGGACATCCTGGATACACTTACCCGTGAAATAAAAACAGCAGTGACCGGAATTCCCCATATTTATAATCTGAAAACCAGTGTTGAGGAAGGTGCTCCTGAAATTGACGTGGTGATCGACCGCTATATGGCCTCGCTGTATGGATTGACCGCCGATGGAATTGCCACCCAGCTGAAAGACAAATTGATGGGGAAACCAGCAGGAAAATATGATCATGCCGGTGATTTGAGCGACATTACGGTAAGATTGCCCGAGCTGAGCCTTTCTGACTTCAACCACATCATGATCAGGGCAGGACAGAGAGACATACCCTTACATGAAGTGGCCCGGATCGAACGGTCGGTTTCCGCGAAGCAGCTGCTGCGCAATAACCAGAACCGGATGGCCACTGTTACTGCCGATATAGACCGTTCCGCAGCGTTCGATAGAGTAATCGGAGCGGTCAGAAATAAGCTCACGAGCATTGTAATTCCGGCTGAATATACGGTTGAAATAACAGGTGAAGAGCAGAAGCGCCAGGATGCCATGTCGAGCCTGGGATTCGCCTTGTTGTTATCCATTGTATTGGTATACATGGTTATGGCTTCCCAGTTTGAGTCGCTCATTCACCCGTTTACCGTGCTGCTGACCATCCCGCTTGCCGGTGCCGGTTCCATATGGGCCTTCTTTCTGCTGGGCAAATCACTGAACATCATGGCCTATATTGGTATCATCATGCTGGGTGGTATTGCCGTAAACAATTCCATACTGCTGGTTGATGCCATCAACCAGTTGAAAAATGAGGGACTCCCGTTGCGGAAAGCCATACTGCAAGCGGCTCAGAACAGAATCAGACCGATATTGATGACCAGCTTTTCATCCATCCTGGGCTTGCTGCCCTTAACACTTGGATTCGGGGAAAGCGCGGCCCTGCGGTCGCCGTTGGCCATTGCCTTAATAGCAGGCCTGACTGCCTCAACCGTCATGTCGCTTGTGGTGATCCCCTGTGTTTATTATATTTTCGACCGGAAGAAAA
>CAYTNC010000056.1:0-14430 GCA_964438935.1 uncultured Bacteroidales bacterium | reverse complement strand
AGATGATCAGGTGTTAGTTTGCAGGTTGCTCCGAAAGGCATATCAGGTTCAGAAATTCCGGGAACTCCATGGGCATATCCAATAACTCAAAGGCTCCGGCGATGGTTGAGCAATACATCTCATTTGTGTATGACATGAAAAGATGTGTCATGGCGGTTGAAATTGGCTCTGAAACAAGCCAGACTACCTTTTTGTGATTATTAGCCTGTAGCTCATTCGAATAAATTTGCCACAGCTTTTCCAGTTCCTTCACACTGAAACCGGGAGTACATTTTTCATCGACCATAATCAGCAAATAGTGGATGTCGGAATAGGCCTTGTCACTTTTGTATTCCTGGTTGAGTTGCAGGGCTTCCTGAACAGAAAATTCTTCGGATTGAATTCGGACAAAAGCAAAATGATGTTCGGGGAACATCCTGTAATAGTTGATATGCAAAGTTTGCATGGCGGATCAGGTAAATTGAAAATGTTAAAACGATCCAAAAGCAGCATAAAGATAGCAAAATGCATCTGAAAATCAGCGCGCACAAATTAAAATACTTTGAAGTAAGGCTTCAGAGTACTCAAAGACCTCAAAGCCTTCCTGCCGAAGCAGCATCGTAGGCAGGTCTTCAAAGTCCTGTCGAATTGGTTCAACTGGCCCTGTGATTCAGTCCTGTGATAAAAGAATTACATAGTGTATATTATACGCTATGTGGCGGGCAATACGTAAAAAGAATCAGAATATTGGGTTCACTTCCACTGCTTATCCAATATAGTCTGCCTTGTAATCTTTCCCCACTTTTTAATTACATCCTCGGTCCATTCGCCATGCGATGAAGCACGGGGAATCAGCATAGAGCACGATTCGTTTTTGTCGGATACGGACCAGGCGATCCAGCTGATTTTACGATCCTCCATCCAGTTGACATACGCATTCCATTCGACTTCATCAATGGGGCCGTCTCCGGTTGCTTCCATACCGGCACACTCTGAAACAAATACAGGGATTCCTTTTTCCATGGCAGCATCTGTACGGTCGCGCAGCCATTTCATATGCGTTCCCGCATAAAAATGCATGGTATACATAATGTTGGTATGTCCGGTAATCGGATCCATGGATACGGTATCCAAATCCTGGCACCAATGCGGTGAACCCACCAGGATTATATTGTCCTGATCAATGGCCCTGATGGCATCAATTATTGTAACGGAGTATTCCTTCACCTCTTTCCAGGTATAATAATCAGGTTCGTTCCAAATCTCATAAATCACATTCGGGTAATTGCCATACTGTGTGGCCATCATTTCAAAAAACTTTTTAGCTTCTTCGGTATGTTTTTTATGACTGTGAAAATCAATCAATACATATACACCACTTTCAATGGCACCTTTTACCACATTGTTCACACATTCCAGTGCGAATTCAGGATTTTCAAGGTAATTATCCTCAATGGCCACGCCCATGGATGCTCTTACTACATTGCATTTCCAGTCGTTCACCAACCATGCCACCGCTTTCTCATTATAAAACCTGGGCCACAGGTTGTGCCATCCGAAACTGGCACCACGAAGCATTACAGGACTGCCTTTTTCATTGACCAACTGCGTGCCCGATACAGCCAGTTTGCCATTAATTCTAACTGCAGAATCTTTTGGTGGCTGCGATGAACAACTGATCCACAGCGCAAGAGCAACTATTGTAATGAGGCGACTTGGTTTCATAAATATGCGGTTTATAGTAAATGTAGAATTGAAAGTAATAATTATTGTTTACATATCAACCTTTGAATGATCTGTGCTATCTTGAATTACTGTCATACTCTCCCAGTCTGAAATATATTATCTGCGTCTGGCTGTTACACCTTTTAAATATCATTGTTGTCTGGGCAAAATTCTTCAGATTATTAAAAGCCCAATATTTATTGCGTCCCTACGGGACTTTGAGAGTTGAGAGGTGGCTTTTCTTTTCTACCCATATTTGGTTTCCCGCAAAAGAGGGACAGGCTCTAACGAAACCGTCCCGTAGGGACATCATATTGGTAGATAAAGAATTAATATATAAAGTAAAGTCCCGTATGGGACGATATAAATTTTAACCGGACAGTAGTGTTTAAATGTATAAAAGCGCCAAGGCCAAACCATCGGGAATCCTTTTTTTGAACAGGCTGACAGAAATTCTTTCTACCCTGTTGAGCTGTTTTTAAAGCAATTTATGTATTTTTATCAAAAAGAGGTAAGGTTTTATAAATGCAGCTTCCTGTTAAGTAACAACCGAATAAATTGTTTAAAATAATTGAGTTTATATGTACCGAATAATCACAATTTTGCTTTTTGCAGCTTTTGTATGCTGTATCACCTTTTCACAAACTTATTATGTTAATTACGAAAGCGGGAGCGATTCTGAAAACGGCTTGACGCCGTTAACTGCCTGGAAGCATTGTCCGGGCGATGCCAATGCAGATAATACCCCAAAAAACATAACCATCAATCCCGGATGCACAATTTTGTTCAAGGGCGGTGTTGTTTACCGCGGAAGCATTACCATGAAATTCAGCGGAAGCGAAACAGCCCCGATTACTTATAAAGGAGACGGCTGGGGAACAGAAAAGGCGATTATCGACGGTTCGGAACCTTTGACCGGTTGGCGGCAATGCATTTCGGAAGCTGAAGGAGGAGTGAATTGGCAAAACTGTTATATAACGTATGTTCCTGAAGAGTTATCTGCTTTTAATTCGCGGCTTGCGGAGGATGGTGCATTCCTTTGGCTATCGCAGGAGCCTGATCAGCCCGATCCTTTTTTCTTTGATGCAACAGATGGTTTTAATTCTGTTCCTCAGGAACAACAGGATTCAACTTTTTTGATTGATTCCCGTGTTTTTAACCAGGCAGATGCTGCCTATTGGGATGGGTCGTATCTCTTGTTGTGGGTATTGCCGAATGTAGTTCAGATGAGGGCTGTAAAGGCATTTGCCCCGGCTGAAAATAAAGTTACTTATGATGAAACTAACGATCCCGCAGGATACAACAAGTATTCAATTTACAATTCCATTCACGCTATTGACCAGCCGGGAGAGTATTATTTTGATGAGCGACCTGAGCCGGATGGAACGCATAAAATTGTATTGTATCCCAGAAATTCTTCAGACATAGCAAACAATGAAATAACGTGCTTTTCCAGGCCGTTCGGGATAGATATCAACGATGAAAGCAATTTGATAATTGAAGGGTTCGAGGTGCGCCATTTTTCCGGTTCGGGTTTAACACACGCAGTTGGAATTGGAACCGTAACATTGGCTTATAAGAAGAATTCGGGAATTGTTATCCGTAACAATAAAATATATCGGAATGCACACCCGACAGGAGGATATGGCGGTGTGTACCTGAGTCATTCCAGTAATTCCAGAATAGAGAATAACGAAATATTCGAGTGCATGAAAATGAAAGGGATGTCCTGTCCCGATGACAGCAACCTTATTGTAAGTGGCAATACATTGCGTAAAGTAGGTGGCACCTGCTTAAGTTTTTATACCGGGAAAGACTGCCGGGTATTTAACAATATCATATCGGAGGGACACGGTACACATGCCAACGGAATGACCTTTTATCTGGGATGTGAAAGAATGCTGGTGTATAACAACCAGGTTACAGATTATAATATTACCCTCACCTTACAAGCTTCGAAGGATTTGTTCTTTGTGAATAATGTTTTTGACGGAGCCGAAAATACAGGTAATGTTGTTGCTTGTTGGGGTTCGATGACAGGTCCGGTAACTTTCATTAACAATACAATTGTTGGAAGTTCAAACAGCAGTTCTATTCATTTGAGCGCAAGTAATCCCTATGCAACAGATCCGAATGGTGATAGTATAACTTATCGGTTAATTAATAATATTATCGACGGAGGAGGTTGGGCTCAATCAGATCCAAAACAATATAAGCGGCTAAATAATCTTTATGTTGGATTAGCCTATTACCAGCAACCAAAATATGATTGGTCGCCTGCTGACGGAGAAATAGTTGACTCGGACGGAACAAAATACTTTTCCATTACGCCGGATGACGTTTTTTCAAATTATTCCGAACAGGATTTTTCTCTCAGGGCAGACAGCAGAGCAATTAACAAAGGTGCTGATCCATCAGCGCTGTTCCCATCGAACATGTTCCCGGGATTCAAGCTGAATCAGGACAGGATGGGATCCAACCGTCCGTTTGGTTCTCAGTGGGATATCGGCGCCTATGAATATGAAGGGCCTACATCGGTAACAACAGAAAAAATCGAAACAAATAGGTTTTCACGCTTAAAAAACTATCCAAACCCTTTCTCCTGCTCAACAACAATCACCTTCGATGCACCGGTAGCCAGTCAATACGCTCTGAAAGTAATTGACATTACAGGCCGTGAGATAGCGGTTCTTTTGGATGGACCTCTGCCAGCCGGCACAAATACTGTTGAATGGAAAGGAACAAACAGCCACGGACAGCAGGTGGATAGCGGAGTGTATTTTTATCAGCTGGAAACCGGCAGGGGATGTGTTGAAACGAACAGGATGTTACTCATCAGGTAGCGCTTTTTGCATGTGCACTAGTTTAAATCGGTAAAGTGTTTTCCTTTACCCGAATAATGTATTATTTTTATGGCAAAAATGGATTCAACCCTCAAAAGAACCTATATGCGTGATTTTTGTTTTTGCTATTTCCTTAAACAGATTTGCATCAAAGCAGCCCTGCTTTTCATTATTGCATTAATCTTTTCATCATCGGCCTATTCGCAGAAAAATTCCTGCGACGATATCATTGATCCACGAGGGAAAATGAAACCCTGGAAAAAGGGTGCACGGGAAACCGGTAAGTATCGAAACCTGTTCCTGGAAGCAGGATACAGTCAGAAAGATATTGACGCTAAGCTGAACAAGGCTTATTACGACCTGTTTGAGGGCTCCAATCGTGTTTATTTTGAAGTGGGAGACTCCATGGGCTATGTCTCCGACATTAAAAACAAAGATGTACGTACCGAAGGGGTATCCTATGGTATGATGATAGCCGTTCAGATGAACAAAAAAGATGTGTTCGACCGAATCTGGCGCTGGTCGAAGCATTACATGCAGCACCAGGGTGGTCCGCGCGACGGGTACTTTGCCTGGTCGGTCAATCCGCTAACCGGCAAGCAAAACTCAGCAGGAACGGCCTCTGACGGTGAACTGTATTTTGTTACCTCCCTGCTTTTTGCATCAAATCGCTGGGGTAACGAAACAGGGATCAATTATTACGGTGAGGCCAGGAGAATTCTTGATGCCATGTGGAGCAAGGATGGCAGCGAAGGAATTAACAACATTCTTAATGTGGAACACAAACAGATCAGCTTTGTACCTGAAACACAACGATACAATCTTACCGATCCCTCATACCACCTGCCGGCCTTTTTTGAAGTATGGGCCGAGTTTGCAAAAGACGGGCATGAGCAGTTTTACAGGGATTGTGCCGACACCTCCCGCGTGTTTCTGAAACGGGTTTGTCATCCGGTTACCGGATTGAACCCGGATATTTGCGAGTACAGCGGCAACCAGCCTGCAAATTCACGCTTCCGGTCTGCTTTCCGATATGACTCATGGCGGGTGCCCATGAACATTGCCATGGATTATTCGTGGTATGCCAAAGACCGGGAGTGGCAGCAGGATTACGGGCGCCGCATCCAAAATTTTCTTTTCGGCAGGGGTATTGACACCTACGAAGATCAGTTTAACTTAGATGGTACACTGCCCGAATGGGTCATGCCGGCCGGGGGATTCCAGAAACTGAGGCATTCGCTGGGATTGGTGTCCACATCGGCAGCAGCCTCCATTATGGGAACCCAGGCTAAAAGCTGGCTCTTTGTCGATGCCATATGGAATGCCAAACTGGAACCCTATGCCGATGGCTACTTTGATCCGTATTATGATGGCCTGTTATATTTGTTCAGCCTGATGCA
Source organism: uncultured Bacteroidales bacterium (assembly GCA_964438935.1). Lineage (GTDB taxonomy): Bacteria > Bacteroidota > Bacteroidia > Bacteroidales > UBA10428 > UBA5072. The sequence goes on along the minus strand of CAYTNC010000056.1, from coordinate 8,483 downwards.
TTTGAGCGGTCAGTATAGGATTATATTGCCGTAAGCTTGATTACTTGTTGATCTGCCGGCATATTTATAAAAACCTGTTAAATACGCCTGCCATGGCCTCCTGTTCTATTCTTGGAATATTGTACCTTGCTGCAATAACCCGCCACCTGTCGACTGATTTTCTGACCTGATCAATAATTTTTTTCCCCTGCTTTTTACCAAGCCTGAAAAATTCAATTACTTCAAGCGGAACATCCAGGCTGAGGGAATTATCATCAAGCGAAATATTGAGTGATAATTCCGCACCGTATTCGTTCGGATTTATATCAAAGGCCGGGGATAGAATCCATCCTTTTTCAGTCAAAATAAAGCCGTGATTTCGCAAATGATCATCCGTATTGGATACGACAATATTAAAGACTATTCTTCTCCATAATTCTTCCAGATCCTTATCCGTATTGGCACCCCGGTTTGTTAAGAAATCTGCTATTTCAAGGTAACTGGCACCTTCCTGGTAACTATCACCATCATTATATCCCAGCATTGTCATCGCTGAGGCATAATGAATTCTTTCTCCGGTTGAAGTGCGGTCAAATCTTCGGGTAAGGTATGTGTGATATTTGCCTGAATACTTCTGAATTTTCGATTCTGCTATGTTTATTCCTGCACTTTTTGCCAGATCGTGTACAACCATTTCCCAGCCACCAACGTCCTTATTATCGCCTTTGCTTGGAAATTTTGCAATCCACAGATTTTTTTCGTCATCTAATATTCCTGCTTTTGGTCTTGCTCCTCCCAATGATGAACCTGGATTTACAAGCATCATGAGCCAATTCATGTAATCCGGGTTATCCATTATTTCGTCGTCTTCAAGTTTCAGGCTGATTCTTTCAAGATCTCCGATTGAAGACCATGGTGGCGAAGCAAGTTCTTTGTTATTATTCAGAAATGGTCCATCCGGATTCACTTTGAATCGTAAGGCGCCCATACGGTGACCATCGAAAACCCCCAGCAGGTAATCAGATTCACGCAGGGTTCCGGGAGTTCTTTCTTCCGATCTGGCCAGTAAAGTTTCCCGTTTCTTCATCAATAATCTGCCCCACCTGTCAGGTGAAGAATCAAGAAACAGGCCAAAATTGGGTTTCTCCTCTCGTGCATATTGAGGTCCTGAAAATAATTGCAATTCGGGATCCAGGATTTGAGCATACTTTGATTTTAGCCACGTTTCCGAGTAACTGAACGAGAAAATCTCTTTGCCCCTGGTGTATGCAGCGCTAAGTTCTCCCATAAAAACTGGATCTTTCATTCCAACCCAATGGGCATAAACATAGATATTTTTATGATTACTTCTTGTTTTCACGATTGGGGTTGTTAATTCTCACTTTCGGGGCTCTTTCTTTTACAGTCAGCTTTGCGTCTTGCAACCTTCTGCCCATTTCATCATCTTTTGCAATATTCAGTATATCCTTCTCTAAGCCAAGGACAAAGAGTACTTTTATATAGGCGCCCAAACTTACATTTGGACTGCCTTTTTCTATTGAGACCAGGGTGGGTCTGCTTATATTAGCCCTTTCGGATACCTGCTGCGTACTGTATTTCCTTCTGAGCCGGGCCAGTCTGATGTTTTCACCAAGCGTTACAGCTGCCTTTTGTGCTTTGGGTAATAAAACAACACTCTTTTTCATAATGTTAAATATAACATACAAATATATGTTATTTAGTGAAATATATTTAACGTTATGAAAAAATCTTTCTTAAATTGGTCAGCTTCTTTTATATTTCGGGGCGAGAAGACTCGAACTTCCGACCCTCCCATCGGGATACCCCGCCGATGGCGGGGCCACGCCCTTTGCGAATAAAAAAAGGCTGTCTGTAATCAGACAACCTTTTATTTGTCGGGGCGAGAAGACTCGAACTTCCGACCCCTTGCACCCCATGCAAGTACGCTAGCCAACTGCGCCACGCCCCGATTATATTTACCCCATGCAAGTACCCCGCCGCTGGCGGGGCCACGCCCCAAAATTATTTGTTGATTTGTTGATTTATTGATTTGTCGAGTTACTGATTTGAGTAATGTTTAATTTATGACATTCCACACAATCAACAAAACAGCATATCACCAAATCATCAAATATTTTAGGGTTGCAAAGATAATTATTATTTGAAATTCTCCGAGAAAATTGATGGAAAAACAATATTTTGTTTTGCAATGAACAGTCGGGCGGGGTTGTGTGTTATCTTTTTGTATATTTGATATAATTGAGTTTTAAAAAGGGATAAACTACATGGCTGATTTTAATTTAGTAATGCCCAAGTTGGGCGAAAGCGTTCAGGAAGCAACCATCATCCGGTGGCTTGTGAAGCCCGGTGACATGGTCAACGATGATGATCCGTTGCTCGAAATAGCAACCGATAAAGTCGACTCCGAAATTCCCTCGCCGGTTTCCGGCAAGGTGATCAAAATCCTCTTCGATGAAAATGCCCTTGTTCCGGTTGGCGAAGTGATTGCCGTTATCAATACCGAAGGCAAGGGGGAGGTGGAAGAAGTAGCAGTGGCAGCGGCAGTGGCAGGAGGGGAGAAAGTGGCAGTGGCAGCAGCAGGGGCGGGAGAGGAGAAAGGGGCAGCAGCAGGTGATGGAAAAGCGGCAGCGGCAGAAGCAGGGAAGAAGACTGTTGATAATGAAAAAACCTCTGGCAGATTTTATTCACCGCTTGTAAACAGTATTGCTGCAAAAGAAAATATCAGCGCAGCTGAACTCGATGCCATACCCGGAACAGGTGAAAATGGCCGGGTGCGTAAGCAGGATCTACTCAAATATATTGAAAATAGGGGTAAACAACCGGTGCAGCAACAAGCTGCAGCTCCCAAAACCGCCTCATCGGCAAAAGTGAATATTGCACTCCAGCCAGGTGATCAGATTGTGGAAATGGACCGGATGCGGAAACTCATTGCCGAACACATGGTTATGTCGAGAGATACTTCCGTGCACGTTACCAATTTTATTGAGGCCGATGTGACTGGTCTCGCCCTTTGGCGTGAAAAGCATAAGGATGAATTTCTGAAGCGTGAAAAGATTAAACTTACTTTCATGCCGGCTTTCCTTGAAGCTACTGCAAAAGCACTTAAGGAATTTCCGGGCGTGAATGCATCGGTAGACGGAACTAAAATCATCCTGCGCAAAAATATCAATATAGGATTTGCTGTTGCCCTGAAAACGGGAAATCTCATTGTGCCTGTCGTAAAAAATGCCGACCAGAAAAGCATGGTGGGATTGGCTGTTGAACTCGACAGGCTCATCGACGCAGCCCGCAACAATGCCCTTTCTCCTGATGATATCCAGGGAGGTACCTTTACCATCTCCAACTTTGGATCGTTCCGGAATATCACCGGTACCCCCATCATCAACCAGCCCCAGGTAGCTATTTTGGCTACCGGTACCATCGAGAAGAAACCGGCGGTAATAGAAACTCCTACCGGCGATGTGATTGCCATCCGTCATAAAATGATCCTCTCGCTTTCTTATGACCACCGTGTGGTTGACGGCGCATTGGGCGGCATGTTCCTTAGAAAACTGGCCGACCTGCTGGAGGGATTTGATATGGAGAGAACAATATGATTTGCTGATTTGCTGATTTGTTGATTTATTGATTTGTTGAATTATAAATGATTTATTTGAAAATGGAGATACCTAAAAGATACAACATCAAAAAGACCGGTAAGGAAACACTTTCACAATGGTTTTACCTGATGGTGCTGGGTCGTGCCCTGGATGACCGCGCCCCAAATTACCTGAAACAGGCCATTGGCTGGTCGTATCATGCTCCATATGCCGGGCACGATGGAATTCAGCTGGCCATAGGGCTGACATTCAACCGGAAGACCGATCATCTTTTTCCATATTACAGGGATCTGTTAACCTGCATTTCAGCAGGAATGACTGCAGAAGAAATTATTCTCAACGGAATATCTAAAGACAATGATGTGGCCGGAGGCGGCCGGCATATGTCGAATCATTTTGCCAAACCCGAATGGAACATCAACAACGTATCTTCATGTACCGGAAACCACACACTGCATGCTGCAGGAGTTGCCCGGGCCATGAAAAGATATAAGCACAAGGGAGTGGCTATTAGCTCGCACGGTGAGTCATCCGTATCCGAGGGATATGTTTACGAGGCCATTAACGGTGCTTCAAATGAACAATTACCGGTAATCTTCGTGTTTCAGGATAACGGTTACGGCATTTCAGTTCCTAAAGCCGACCAGACTGCTAACCGGAAAGTGGCCAATAATTTCAGCGGATTAAAGAACCTGCGGATCATCCATTGCAACGGCAAGGATGTGTTTGATTCTATGAATGCAATGACAGAAGCAAAGGAATGGGCCCTGAAGAACCAGAAACCCTGTATTGTACAGGCAAACTGCGTTAGAATTCATTCACATTCCAATTCTGACCGGCATGAACTGTATCGTGATGATATGGAACTGAATTACGTGAGTGAGTACGATCCGCTTGCCAAATACCGCCGCATGCTGCTCCGGTATAACCGGTTTACTGAGGAGGAACTTCAGGCTATTGAGGAAAAGGCAAAACAGGAGGTGAAAGAAGCCCATAAGAAAGCCTTGGCTGCACCGGATCCCAATCCGGCCTCAATTTTTGATTTTGTGGTTCCTGAACCCTATAAATCAGTCAAATACCCTGATGGTATTCATTCGTTCGACGGGCCAAAGAAGAAGCTGATAGAGGCCATTAATGAAACCCTCAAGACCGAATTTCGCCACAATCCCGATACCTTTATATGGGGACAGGACATTGCCAATAAGGAAAAAGGAGGCATCTTTAATGTTTCCAAAGGCATGCAGCAGGAATTTGGCAAAGACCGTGTTTTCAACGCACCCATAGCTGAAGATTACATTATGGGTACAGCCAACGGCATGACCCGTTTCAATAAAAAAATAAGGGTGGTGGTTGAAGGTGCCGAATTTGCCGACTATTTCTGGCCGGCTATGGAACAGTTTGTGGAGGCTACACACGACTACTGGAGATCAAAGGGCCAGTTTTCGCCCAATGTAACTGTAAGGCTTGCTTCCGGCGGATATATTGGAGGCGGATTATATCATTCACAGAACATTGAAGGCGCCCTGAGTACCTTTCCCGGGGTGAGGATCGTTTACCCTTCCTTTGCTGATGATGCAGCAGGACTGCTGAGAACCAGCATGCGCAGCGAAGGGTTTACCATGTTTATGGAGCCCAAAGCGCTGTATAACTCTCCTATTGCTGCAACACCGGTGCCTGATGATTTTGAAGTTCCTTTTGGAAAAGCCCGGATCAGGCGTGAAGGTGCCGACTTGTCGGTTATTACCTATGGAAACACCACACACATGTGCCTTCAGATAGCGGAAAAATTAGGAAAAGATGGCCCCTCCATTGAGGTTATTGACCTGAGATCGCTTATTCCACTAGATAAGGAAACCATTCTGAATTCGGTTAAAAAAACCGGCAAAGTGCTGATAGTACATGAGGATAAGGTGTTCTCCGGATTTGGTGCTGAATTGTCTGCAATCATTACCGAGGAAGCGTTTGAATATCTTGACGGTCCGGTAAGAAGAATTGGATCAACCTTTACCCCTGTTGGATTTAACCGGATACTGGAAAAGGCTATTTTGCCCAGCCTTGAGAAGATTGAAGAAGGCATGAGGAATCTTTTGAATTACTGATTCAAAATAGTTTGTTTACAGGTCTTTGAGTGTGCACCGTCATTGCGAGTGAAACGAAGCAATCTTATTATGATAAAAGATTGCCACGCTCGTACCTCGCTCGCAATGACAAACCACCTGTAGCCAAATAACATGGATAATTGATAATCATATAGAAAAGTTTGGTATGAAAAAAATAGGACTGATTTATAGTTTCAATACAAACAAAACCTCGCAGGCAGCTAAAAAAATCGGGGAACAACTTGGCAATGCCATTGTGCATGTAAATGTTGAAAATATTACCGAGAAGGAATTCCTGTCGTACGACCAGATGATTTTGGGTGTTGCCACCTGGTTCGACGGAGAATTGCCCAATTATTGGGATGAGTTTGTTCCGGCACTTGAAGATATGAAACTCAAAGGCAAAACGGTTGCCATATTTGGAAATGGTAATCAGAAAGACTATCCCGAGAATTTTGTTGACGGAATAGGAATTCTGGGGAAGTTACTCGAAAGCAGGGGAGCGAGGTTAATTGGTTTTACCTCAGCCAGGGAATATACTTTCGAAAGTTCACAGGCTCTGCGGGGCGATGAGTTCTGTGGTTTGGCTCTTGATTTTGAAAACGAAGCATCAAAAGTCAACGGCAAGATAAAGAAGTGGGCGGAGCAGGTGAAGAAGGAGTTTGGGGAGGAGTAACAGCGGCAGTAGCAGTGGCAGTGGCAGTAGCAGTAAGTCGCACTTCGACAGGCTCAGTGTGACTGGCGTTGTCATACTGAGCTTGTCGAAGTATGACGAGTAGCAGCAGCAGTAACAATTTCAATGAACAATGAACAATGAACAATAGATTAAAAAATGTCATGCTGGCCACTTTGCTGATGATGGTAACGTTATCGGCAGTTGCACAGGAAAAGGTTTCCATATACAACCCCATGGCCAATGCCAAAGCAGAACTGGACGCGGCTGTGCAGCAGGCAAAGGCTCAGGATAAGCATGTGCTGGTGCAGGTGGGAGGCAATTGGTGCCCATGGTGCATCAGGCTGCACGGTTTCTTCAAATCGGAAGCCAGGGTTGATTCCATTTTAAACAAGGATTATGTTTTTGTACTGGTGAATTACAGCAAGGAAAACAAAAATCCGGAAGTACTGGCTTCCCTGGGTTATCCGCAGCGGTTTGGCTTCCCGGTGCTGCTGGTGCTTGATCAGAACGGACAGCGTTTGCACACCCAGGACACAGGTCTGCTGGAACTCGATAAGGGTTATGATCCGGAAAAGATTACCCGCTTCCTGCTGAGCTGGAATGTGGCGGCGTTGAAGGCGGAGACTTATAAATAGGGGCGAGAGACAGGGAACAAGAGCCAAGACTGCAAGACTGAATGACTTTGAGGACTTTGAAGGCAATTGAAAGCGGCAGTAGCAGTAGCAGTAGTGACAGTATTATCCAATATCTATCCAGTATTCACAAACACCGAATACCGAACAACGATTTGCGAATTTCGAAGTTTTGGAAAAACATCAAACACCGATTTGTTAACGCCGAAGTTTTGGGATAACTCCGAACTCCGAACTTCGAACTCCGAACTTCTAATTATCCAGCTCCATCTTCTCCCCGGCCAATTCCCCATAGGTAATTTTAAAGAATTCCTGCTGGATCAGGCGTGTTACAGGACCAGGTTTTGCATTACCAACGGGTAAATTATCAATTTTTACCACAGGAACAATCTCACTGCCTGTGCCACAAATGAACCATTCATCGTAATGTGCTATTTCTGAAGCTTTCACAGGCTCTTCAACTACCGGTATGTTATTCATTCTGCACAGCCGCAAAACAGCCATGCGGGTAATTCCCGGAAGAATCAGGTTGGAATCGGGATGGGTATAAACCGTACCGTTTTTTACGGCCATGATGTTGGAATGTGTTGCCTCTGTAACAAAACCATTGCGGATGAGCATGCATTCAAAAGCACCCTGCGCTGCAGCTTCTTCAAATAGGATGGTGTTGGGCAGCAAGGCAATAGATTTGATGTTGCACCATTGCCAGCGGATATCCTCATGTGTGGTTAAGTAAACGCCATTTTCCATTTCGCTAACACAAGCCGGCATGGGAAATGCCCTGGCAAAAACTGTCGGTTCAACAGGACCTTCCGGGAATCGGTGAGTTCTTGGAGCTACACCACGGGTAACCTGGATGTAAACACCGGCATATTTTTCGCTTAAGTCGTTGGTTTTTATTAAAGCATCGCATATCTCACGAAGCTTTTCCGTATTTTCAAACCTGATTTTAACACCCGACAAGCTGTTTTTGAAACGATTTATATGCTCTTCAAAGCAGAAGGGCTTTCCTTTATAAAACTTCACTACCTCATATATGCCATCGGCAAAATAAAAGCCACGGTCCTCGGGTGAAATCATCGCCCGGTCCCTGCTCATGAACTGGCCGTTCAGGTATACGGTGGAATGTTGAAGCATGTATAATTGTCTTCTATGTCTGGGTTCTTGATACTAGATACTGAATACTGGATACTGGATGCTTGATGTGTGGGTATTGGGATTTGAGCGTTGGGATTTGACTGCCACTGCCACTGCTACTGCCACTGCCACTGCTACTGCCACTGCCACTGCTACTGCCACTGCTACTGCCACTGCCACTGCTACTGCCACTGCCACTGCCACTGCTACTGCCACTGCTACTGCCCCCGCTTCTCCTTCCAACTTTTATAAACCTGTTTAGCAAATGCGTACACCGGGGGGATAAAAGAAATAAAGATGATGGCCAGTACAACAATGGAAAAATTTTTCTTTACAAAGG
>CAYTNC010000055.1:10376-14513 GCA_964438935.1 uncultured Bacteroidales bacterium | reverse complement strand
TCCGGATTGTTTTCCCCTCAAAAGCACTGTATGGTTTTTGGATGAGTTTTTTATATCTTTTTTTTGCTGCTGGTTTTTTTGCTACGGAGACCACCGGTTTAAAAAACAAATTGTACATAAATTTGGTAAAGCCGTTGCGTTTGGAATAGGTTTCAATATCCCTGTAAATCCGCGTAGAATCTTTTATATCCGGTAGTTCCTGCGAAAATACAGGTTCACATGAACACAGATAAAGAAATGGGCATAGGATGACTGTTTTGAACCACATATTACATCAATTTTGTGGTCAGTTTAATAGCTCTGCTGATACAGGATAGTATTGCCATACCTGCAGGTAAGCGCATTATCTGGTTACCTGTTCTTTCAGCTGTTTCCTGGCAAAGTAAATTCTGCTCTTAACTGTTCCTATTTTTACATTAAGCTTTTCAGCTATTTCATGATACTGAATCCTTCAAAATACATTTTTAAAGGCAATTTGAATTCTTCTTTCATGGCATCAATTGCTATTTCAAGTTCTTTAAAACAGTATTCAGAATCTGGAAGACCCTGTTCCGAACAGATATAGTAATAGTTGAAAAAATCTTTGTATGTGTCGCTGTTGCATGTATTTTGCCTGGATGAACGACGATAGCTGTTGATGAAGGTATTTTTCAATATGGTACAGGTCCATGCTTTAAAATTAGATTCATGGGCGTATTTGCTGCAATACATCAAAGCTTTAAGGAAGGTTTCCTGCACGAGATCCCTTGCCTCCTCCCTGTCAGCAGTTAATTTGTATGCAAATCTATTCAGGTCTTGTTCCAGGCTGATCAGTTTACCATGAAATTCAATTGCAGTCATTGCTTTTTTTTACTGTATTTTGATTGCGTTAAAGTACCTGATACATCGCATTTATGTGTTATACATTTTTTCATATAATTACATAATTCACATGTTTTAACTCAGTTGGATTATCCGGAGTTGTTGGAGTTCCATACTAAATGTTATATCTTCTCCATATACCAGTTCAAGGCTTTTTCTATCTTCTGATAATGAAATATCGTTGTAATGGCCTTTTGCAGTCGGATGAAGGCAGTTTCACTTTTAACGATATAATCATAAGCCTGGTGTTTCATACAATTCACGGCCACTTCAATTCTGTCTTGCGACGAAAGCATAATAACCGGTATTTGTGGTTGTGCAGTTTTTATTTTATCAAGCGTTTCCAATCCGTTTATCGCATTTTTATCAATACTGTTGAGATGGTAATCCAGGATGATGATATCCGGATTAAGTGAGATTTTTTTGAGGCATAATTCGCCTGTAGAAAAGGTTTCGATGGCAGATTGTGTATTCTGTACGAAATCTATTTCAAGAGACTTTAAAAACAACGCATCATCGTCTACTAGAAAAATACTAATTTTCTTTTCGCCCATCATCAGATTTTTTTCATGATCAGATTATATTCTTCCTGCAGTTCCCTGCAAGCTTGGGAGCATACAACTTCGAGCTGGTTTACCAGTTCATCCAATTCATCCTGATGGGTTTCTGACCTGGCATATTCCTGGATTTTTTTCCCCATAGTTTCATAGTCTTTAGAAATTCCCATTATATAAAAGGAGGGAATCATTTTATGAACTGCCGTATGCAAAGAATCCCAATCTTTTGTCTGCAGGCTTTCTTTCATAGCGTTGATTAAAGGGGGAGTTTGCTCAAGGTAAAGCATGATCATTTCACGCATTAATCTGGGATTCGATTTTGTTCGTTCGCTTAAGTAAGTCAGATCTGTGCATTTTGGTATAGTCACGGTCAAACTGCTTTCTTTTGCGGAGTAAGGCTTCTTTACCAATTCAATAATTTTGTGATACAGCAGCTTCTCATCAACAGGCTTTGAAATGTAATCATTCATGCCAATAACTTTACATTTACTTAAATCGGCGGTTGTGACATCAGCAGTGAGTGCAATAATCGGAACCTGCGAGTTCATCGTATTTCGTATGTATTTGGTAGCTTGAAATCCATTCATTTCAGGCATCTGCAGATCCATCAGAATGATGTCATAGGGCTTATTAATGAATTTTTCAATAGCGATTTTTCCGTTTTCGGCGAAATCACATTCAAATCCGAAATCATCCAGCAACGTTTTCATCAACAATTGATTAAGTGCAATGTCTTCAGCAACCAGTACCTTAATTCCTTTAATTTTTACTTTCAGTTCCTTGATTTCTGATTCTGTTTCTATATTGGCATGGGTTTTCCGGAAAGGTAATACAACACTGAAACGGGTACCGTCATTAATGTTACTTTTTACTGTAATTGTTCCGCTCTGTTGTTCTGCCAATTGTTTGGCAATGGCCAACCCCAGACCGGTGCCTCCATATAACATTGAAATATTACTGGTAGCCTGCTGAAAGTTTTCAAAAATATGATCTATTTTATCCGCTGCAATACCTATTCCGGTATCTGAAACTATGAATTCAATAGTTGCTTTTTCTTCATCCGAACTGAGCATTCTAACATCTACAGTAATTTTGCCTTCATTTGTAAACTTGACTGCATTGCCCACCAGGTTCATCAGGATCTGGTGCAACCGTACTGGATCGCCTTCCAGAACTTTCGGAATTTTGTGGTCAAATTTCTTGATCAGTTTCAGATTTTTCTCCTGAATTTTTGGCTCAAACAATTGTATTATGGCTGAAATGGATGAAGCTAAATGAAAAGGCTTTTTTTCGAATATCATTTTACCGGCATCCACTTTGGCCAGATCGAGTATGTCGTTAACCAGCACCGTTAGCACATCGCCGCTCATTTTTATTGCAGTTAAATACTCTTTTTGTTTATCAGTCAACACAGTTTTCAACATCACCTTGGTGAACCCGATAATTGAATTCATGGGTGTGCGGATCTCATGGCTCATGTTCGACAAAAATTGTTGCTTGGATGTAACCGCATCCTCAGCAATCTTAGTGGCTTTTTCTGCTTTTATTTGTGCCACTTCGGCAGTTTTTGTTGCCTGTTCAGCCAGTTCTTTAGCATCAGTAAGTTCATTTTCAATTCTTTTATGATCGGTAATATCCCTGGCCACCACAACTACACCAATAACCTTTCCGGCTTCATCTTTATAAACAGAGCCGTTAAACAATACATCGGTTAGTTTACCATCACGAATGGTCAATGGAAAATCTGCCACAAAACCTTGCGCAAATACCTGTTTATAAATGTCACGGGCCTTGTCAGGCTCTGTGAAATAGTCAAAAAAATCTGTTCCGATCAGCTTCTCCCTGGTTAATTCGGTTATGTTTATTGAGGCATTGTTGATGTCGGTTATTTTGCCCTCAGGGCTGATTGTAAATAGCGGGTCCCTGCTGGCCTCTATAAGACTCCTGGCATATTCTGATCCATGCAATTTGATTAATTCCATTTTTTGGGTTTTGTTAATTGTGACAATGGTAGGCTCAATTCATCAATTCGTGGGAATTGTAAAACTAAACGTGCTACCTTTTCCAAATTCGCTCTCAACCCATATCTTACCTCCATGCTTTAAAACAAATTCCTTGCAAAGCAATAATCCCAGCCCTGTGCCATGTTCTCTTTGCGTACCCGTGGTCGATTTACTTTCCTCAAAACGGAAAATATTTTCAATCCTTTTTTTGGATAATCCTACCCCGTTATCTGACACAGAAACCAGCAACCCATTGTGATTCTCCTTTACTGAGAGGACAATTTTGCCATGTAAATGGGTAAATTTTATTGCATTGGAGATCAGGTTTCTTAATATGGTGCTGATCATAGTTTTGTCAGCAAAGGCTGTTACATTATCAGGTATATCAATTAAAATATTGATTGATTTTTGCTGTGCGCCCCCCGATGACAGTGCACTGGCTTCCTTTATCAGGGACGCCAGGTCGATGTATTCGGGACAATAGTCCATTTTACCTGTTTGGGTGTTTGACCACTCGAGCAGGTTCATGAGCAAATCCATGACGCGCCAGGAAGAATCTCTGATGATACGCGCATATTCCACAATTCCATCATAGTCTTTAATGGAAACCCGCTCAGCCAACATATTGCTAAAACCAATTATGCTGGTGAACGGGCTTCTCAGGTCATGCGATATGATGGAGAAGAGCTTGTCCTTTGTTGCATTAAGTTCGCGAA
>CAYTNC010000055.1:0-10276 GCA_964438935.1 uncultured Bacteroidales bacterium | reverse complement strand
AAAAATGTTATTCCGAGATAAACAGCATTCGTCTTCCTGGAGGCTTTTGCTATTACATTATAAGTGTTTTCACCGGTTTTCGTGGCATTTATATCAACCAACCCATAGAATCCACGATACCCAAGATCCAGACGAACAGAATGGTTCATGTTCAATGCAAATTCAACTCCTGCTCCGTAAGCAACACCAACGTCACCTTTTTTAATTGCAACCACGGCATCCAGGTTTTCAGGATCTTCGGTACCTGTTGATTTAATGCTTGCCCCGACATTCAATCCAAACTGGGGGCCGGCAACAACATTAAAATTCAACCTCTTTTCCTTATTTGTATTCAGGGATATCAGCATGGGGATGTTCAGGTATCTGATCTCAACCTCATTGTTTAAGTCCTGATCTCTGAAACTCTGTGATACCTGATAATAATTGACTTCTCCCTGGAAACCAAAGTGCCTGCTCAGATTTGCACCCAACATAATACCAAAGCCGTGGCTTATTGTGGCAGAGCCATCAATAATATCGTTATTGGATGCTTTCAAATCGAGGGCGGAAAATGTTGGCATGTATCGAATTCCAAATTCGCCTCTTCGTAAATCCTGCGCCGATAAGATACCTGCCGCGGATATAACAACAATAATTGTAGCTATAATTCTCATAGTACTACCTTTCATTTTGTTGATTGGTAATGCCTTAACGCTTATTGTTTGTGTCTCTTTCATTTCGTTTCGTAATTTCATAATACAGTTTTTAGTATGTTAAAATTTAATAGTGAGCAAGTTGATCAATGCAATTGCCCTATAATGGTGTGGATTGATGCAGTGATTTCAAGTGAATTTTCCATTTTCTTTGACATAATAATGTCAGGTAAAGGTGAGGGGCTTTACATCATTAACCATTACACAATTTTGAGAATATGTTACATTATTCACATATTCACTATTGTGTCACGTCTTTTGAGTTTCAGATTTTTAAAATGAGACGGGGTAAGACCTGTCATTTTTTTAAATTGGTTCGACAGGTGTGCGACACTGCTGTAGTGCAATTTATCGGCGATTTCGGTAAGGTTGAGCTCATCATACACCAGCAGCTCTTTCACCTTTTCGATTTTATGAGTGAGGTAGAATTTTTCAATCGTTGTTCCTTTGACTTCGGAAAAAAGATTTGCCAGGTAGGTGTAGTTGTAGTTTAGTTTGGTGGTCAGGTGATCGGAAAGATTTGTTTTGATTTGTTCGTCTGTATAATGAACAAGTTCAATGATGGTAGTTTGTATTTTCTCAACCAGAATACTTTTTTTGTCATTCATCAGTTCAAGACCTGTTTGATTAAGGCCTATACTTAAAACCTCCAGTTGTTCAACTGATAGGTCTTCCATCACGTCAACCTCGCCCAGTTCAAGATGCATAAAGTGTAAACCAAGCTTTTGAAGCTCCGATTTCACAACCATCTTGCACCGGGTGCATACCATATTTTTAATGAAGATCTTCAAATAACGAAAGATTCAGGTTTATTATCCATTATAAGGTAAATGTACGAAATAAATAGAGGATTTACCTGAATAAGACATGCAGCCAATCCAAAAAACGAGTCTTTTCTAAAGACTTTATTCTAGTGTTGTCAGGTTTTTATTTCCCTTTGAGCATGGGGTTCTCATACATGATCTTCTGGTTGAGTTCAAAATCAAACAGGGTGAGAATTCTCAATTTGTAAAATGATTCCCAGTAGCTCTGGATGGAATAAATGTAATCGCGTTTGGCGCTTTCACGCTCGGAAAGTGAAATATTCAGATCGGTAATGCTGATTTCACCGCTTTGAAATTTCTTCAGGGCAATCAGGTATCCGTTTTCAGCAACTCTGTCTGCTTCGCGGGCTGTATTCAGCTGATCTTTCATAAGGCCGAACTGCTCAACCTGCACGATCACCCCTCTTTCAAAATCTGATTTATCCTTCTCCACATCATAAACAACCAGTTCGCGCTGCGATTCAGCCAGCTTAACTGTTGATGAAGAACGACCCCAGTCGAGTATGGGTACGCTCATAGAAAGCTTCATCGATCTTCCTGTTTCAGGATCTTCATATATACCCATGTAATCATATGCGGTATTTGACACCCCAATGCTGCCTGTAAAAGTGGCACTCAGGCCGTTGCTTCGTTTTGCCTTTACCAGCTGGCTGTTGGCTTCAATCAGGCGGCGCTGGAACAGGGGCGTTTCCTTTCTGTTGGCCAGTGCTTCCGTGAGTGCTTTATCGGGGTCAATAACAAACAGCAGCATGTTGAGCGGAATTTCGAGCTCAATGGACCGGTTCTGATCAAGGTTGATATAAGACTTCAATTCAAAATCGGCATTGTTCAAATCCATGGTCGATTTATTCAGTGCTTTTTGTGCATTCAGTACCGACAGTTGAATACGGGCATAATCATTCTCGGATATCTTACCCAGTGTTTTCTTGACATCGGCAATGCGCAGGTTATCCTTGCTGTTTTTGAGATTATTGGCTGCCAGGTTGTAATTGGTTTGTATGCTCAGGTATTTGAAGAATCGCCTGGTGGCCTCCAGGGCTATTTCTTCAATACTCTGGTTGAATTGTTTCTGAGATTCCTCATACACCAGCGGCTCAGTTTTTCGTTGCCATTTCATGTAATTATAAGCGAATATGGGCTGGTAGATGCCTATCTCGTAAGGAGTGCCCGAAAATTTCACATCGTTTTTAATAAAATCCTGATTGCGGTACAAGTCAGTTCCGGCCCAGATATAGGTCCCTGTTTGCGGAATAGATTGATTCAATGAGATCTGCGCATTGGCGTTCATTTGCGACTGGAAGTAAAATTCAATGCTGCCATCGGGTTGGGTAACGGCACTGGGTGAATGGATGTATTCCGGCAGATTTCCATTCAGTGTGAGAACAGGCCGGAAGCTGGTTTTGAAATTTTTCCACCTCCAGTAATAGTTAACATTAGTATTCTGGGCATATTTTACCGAGGCCGACTGGCTGATGGCAAGATCAACCACGTTTCTCAGGCTCAGGGTCGTTTTTATGGAATCCTTTGGGCCGCCCAGTATATGCTGACAACTAACAGCAGTCAGCATGAGGAATACAATAATGCCTCTCATGTTGCGGTATGCTTTACATTTCCTCAAAAGTCACTTCTTTTCTGTGATGAAACGCGGAAACATCGGATGTGATCACCCGGTCACCCGGATTCAGTCCTGAAACAATTTCCACATAATCGGTACCGAATATCCCTGTGGTCACTCGTACCCTTAAGGCTTTACCTTCTTTGACAACGTACATGTCCTGCTGGTTGCCCTTGCCAAAGGCTGCCCCCCTCTCAATTCTTAATACACTGTCTTTTTGGGTAGTTACCACCATTACTTCAACTTCCAAATTGGGATTCAACTTGTTAAAATGGCTGTATTCCAGGAAGACATCGAAATTGATTTTTTTATCGGTTATTACAGGCGATACGCTTCCAATTCTTCCCTTGAGGCGCGCATGATCAATAACGGCATAAACCAGACCTCCGGTTTTCAGGTGGCCTTCGAACCTGGTATCGACAACGCATTTGATTTTAAAGGTTGAGAGATCCGACATCCTCACCAGGAGCTTATCCTTTTCTGCCTTTTCTCCTTCATTGCCGTTAACATTCAACACAATGCCATTCGATGGGGCCTTGATGTTGAGCTGATCAAGAAGTCTGTACTTCGACACCAGCTCCTTTTGGCGCATATCTATCTGGAGCAGCAAACCCTGCTCATCGGTATCAAGTTGTTTCAGCCGTATGGCGTTTTTTTCCTGCGTAGTTTTCAGGTCCTTTTCGGCCAGCACCAGTTCCTGTTTCGTCTGATCAAACAGGGCAGGGGAGATACCGCCAACTTTAAGCAATTGTTCCTGGTCGGTAATCTCAGCCTTTAATGAAGCGATCCTGAGATTTTTAACTTCGGCGTTGTAATCCAGGTCAACCCTTATACTTCTTGCATTCAGCCTGTTTTTCTGAAGCTCGTTTTCCATAATGCCCAGCTGATCCTTCAGTTTTTCAATTTCCTCATTAATTGCCCCTGGATCCAATTTTACAATGATATCTCCTTTGGATACCTGGCTGCCGGGAGCTTTACATATTTCGGAAACTACCGCCGGATAAGGGCTCAGCAGCAAAACTTCATGCTCGGGGTTAATGACTCCTGATGCAGGCACAGAGGTGGCCACCGGGCCATAGTCAACCAGTGCGGTTTTATAATCACCCGGCTTCAGCGTGGCCGGAATCAGGAACCTGTAAAGCAGGTAAAATGCTGAAATCACTATACCAAGCAACAGAATTGATAAGCCTATTCTTTTTTTACTCATTGTAATGTTATATAAATGACAGGTGGTTGCCAGGATCTGATCAGATGTCATCTTTATAGAACGTGATGAAGCCACATCTTGTTTCAGCATTTGAAGTGATTGATGTCACCCTTTTGTTAAGTTTTGCTGATCATGATTAAAAAATCGGCCACCAGAAAATTGCTGCCTGTAATCAGAATCAGGTCGTTGCTGCCGGCATGCTGCAACGCTTCATCATAGGCGGCTTTAACATGACTGTATGGTTTGCCTGTATAGCCCAGGGAACCTGCTTTTTTCATCAGTTCGTTTTCATCCAGGGTACGCGGAACCGATAGCCTGGTGAAATAATAGTGCGCATCTTCAGGCATGTATTTCAGTGTTTCCGGAATGTCCTTGTCGTTTACAAAACCAATGATCAGGTGAAGATTCTTTTTTGCTGTTTCAGCAACCTGCTGCATAAGTACCCTCATGCCGTCCGGATTATGTGCTGTATCGCATATAACAGCCGGGTTGGCCCCAATCACCTGCCAGCGTCCCAAAAGGCCCGTATTCTGAACAACCTTGCGAATCCCGGAATAGATATCCTTTTCCTGAATATGAAGGCCGCCTTCAATCAGTTCATCAAGGGCAGCCAAAACGGTCGCCGTGTTTTTCCGCTGGTAATGCCCCAAAAGTCCGCACTTCAGGTTGGCATAGCGGACCTCCCCCTTCTTCTTCACATTGAACACCTGAAAGCCATCGGCGGAGGTCAGGCTGTAATTGATGTTATATTGTTCATCGGCAAGAATCATTCTTGATTTTTGCTGCCCGGCTATTTCCCTGAACACAGGCAGGATTTCGGGTTGGTTTTCCCCGACTATGCAGGGTGTATTTGTTTTGATGATCCCGGCCTTTTCTGCAGCAATTTTTTGCATCGTGTCGCCCAGTATTTCCATATGGTCCCTTCCGATATTGGTAATTACCGACAACTGGGGCAAAATGATGTTGGTGGCATCCAGGCGACCACCCAGGCCTACTTCAATGACGGCAATATCAACCTGGTTTTGAGCAAAATATTCAAAAGCCAAAAAAACTGAAATTTCAAAAAACGAGGGGCTGAAGGTGCTGAAGAACGACTGGTTCTTTGTAATGAATTCCGCCACAAATTTTTTGGTGATCCTGTTGCCGTTAATCCTGATGCGTTCCCTGAAATCAACCAGGTGGGGCGAGGTATACAAACCTGTTTTATAACCTGCTTCCTGCAATACAGAGGCCAGCATATGTGAAACGGATCCTTTGCCATTGGTGCCCGCAACATGGATGGTTTTAAACTGCCTGTGGGGACTTCCGAAATGTGCATCGAGCTTCAGTGTGTTATCCAGCCCCGAACGGTAAGCGGCATTGCCTATGCGTTGGTACATGGGCAATTGGTCCATTATGTAATCCAGTGTTTTCTTGTAATTCATGTTGCCGTTTTCCTGTTATAAGAATACCCAAAATTACCATTTTTCAATATGAATCCGGTCCGGGTTGAACCTGTTGGGTTCCCCTTTTGTTTCAGCCGGATAACCGAGAGATACAACAGCAAAGCCTTTCACATGTTCCGGCAGATTGAAAATCCGCTGAACTGCTTCCATCCGGTTGGCTCTTGGGTATATTCCCACCCATACAGCTCCCAGTCCCAAATCATGAGCGGCCAGAAGTATATTCTGCATGGCGGCCGCACAGTCAACAGGGCCGTATCCTGCGTCGTGCTGCATCTGCTCGTCATAGCAAACCAGTATGGCTGCACTGGCCCCGGTGAGCATGGAAGCATTCGGGTGTGCCTCAATGATCTGTTTGATGGCGTTGCTGTTGCGAAAAATAACAAAATGCCAGGGTTGTTTGTTAACAGCGGAAGGGGCATACATGGCAGCTTTTAACAGCATGTTAATTTGTTCATCGGTCACAACTGCCGGCGTATACTTCCTGATGCTCCGTCGGCTTAATATGGCTTTAATGGTTTCCATGAAGGATGTTAATAAGTATTAATAAAGCTGAACCAGTATGTTGTAAAATTGTAATAGTTTAATGGTGCTAAATTAAAACAAAAAAGCTTTTGACCGTTAACTGGTGTTACTGGTCGGAAGCTTTTCATTTCACACCTAATAAGAATTCGCTATGGCTAAAAACGATAAGATGAAGAAGGTTTTTGTTCTGGATACGAATGTATTGCTGCACGATTATAAGTGTATCTACAACTTTCAGGAGAACAATGTAATCATACCCATAACAGTGCTCGAAGAGCTGGATAAGTTCAAGAAAGGGAACGACATCATCAACTACCATGCAAGGGAGTTTACCAGGGAACTCGACAAGCTTTCAGGCGACAACCTGTTCAATGGTGGCGTTTCGCTTGGGAAGGGGCTGGGGAAACTAAGCATTGAAACCGGCAAGCCTTTTTCAGCTGCTATTCAGACATCGTTTCCCGAAAATACTCCCGATCACAGAATTTTGGCTATTGCCGAGCATGTTCACCTGAAAAACCGCGACAAGATGGTCGTTTTCATCAGTAAGGACATCAACCTGCGCATGAAGGCCAAATCAATCGGGGTTATGGCACAGGACTATGAAACCGATAAGGTTCAGAACATTGATGAAATCTATAAAAGTGTCAGCACCATCGAGGGTATTGATGACCAGCTGATCATGCAGCTCTATGAAGCACCCGATGGGGTTCCGGTTAAGAGTTTCAAACTGAAAAGCAAGCCTTCCGCAAACCAGTATTTCATTTTCAAAGGTAATTCATCCAGTGCCCTGGCATATTTTAACCCCAAAGCAGGTACCATCAACAGGGTGATCAAGCAGAAAACCTACGGCATTGAACCCCGCAATGCGGAGCAAACCTTTGCACTCGAAGCCCTGTTGCGTGAGGATGTTCAGCTTGTGTCGCTCACAGGGAAAGCCGGTACCGGTAAAACCTTACTGGCATTGGCGGCTGCTCTTCAGCAGCGGCAGCAATATACCCAGATATTTCTGGCCCGCCCTATTGTTCCACTTGCCAATCGCGATATCGGCTTTTTGCCGGGAGACATCAAGGAGAAAATAGGACCCTATATGCTGCCACTTTTTGACAACCTGGATGTAATTAAAAATAAATATACGCAAACCAGCAAGGAATTTCTGAAAATTGAGGAAATGCTGAAAACTGAAAAGCTGATCATCACACCGCTGGCCTATATCCGCGGAAGAAGTCTTTCAAGAATATTCTTTATAGTGGATGAGGCGCAGAATCTGACTCCGCATGAAATAAAAACAATCATTACCCGTGCCGGAGAAGGAACAAAAATGGTGTTTACAGGTGATATCGAACAAATCGACTCCCCCTATCTCGATGAAAAGTCGAACGGTTTGAGCTATGTGACTGATAAAATGATCGGCCAGGATTTGTTTGCCCATGTGAATCTGGTAAAAGGAGAGCGGAGTTACCTGGCTGAACTGGCCAGTCACCTGCTGTAAATAGGGTTTATTTTTAGGTTAGCATTGCACTGGTGCGCAATTTGGGATAAATGAATTACATTTGTGACGCTAACAAATGTAATATTCATGAAGCAATTGAAAACTCTCCATGTGGTTCGTCACGCGAAGTCTTCATGGGATTATGACGGCACTGCAGATATCGACAGGACACTGAAAACCAAGGGTATAGGAAACGCGTATGCTATATCCCGAAAGCTGAAGCTGAGCAATTTATTTCCTCAGAAAATCATTTCGAGTCCTGCTATCCGTGCCCTGCATACTGCTGTTATTTTTGCAAGGGTTCTTGAGTATCCGCTCCGGGAGATCGAAATTTGCACCCTGATGTATGAATCGTCACCCGACAAGATTATGGAGCTGGTGCGCAAAACAGGTAATGAATGTAAATCGCTGATGATTTTTGGCCACAATCCTGATTTTACAGATCTGGTGAATGGCTTTATTGACAAACCCATTGAAAATATACCCACATCAGGGGTGGTTACTCTTAATTTTGCTTCATCAGACTGGAACGGTATCAGCATGAAAAACCTGGAGAGCCACATCATCAATTTTCCGGCTAAGGATGAGTAAGAATGAACCAAACAGGTGTCACAAGAAATAGCTTAATATGAAAAAGAATCCAAAACTGATCCATCGCGAAATCAGCTGGCTTTCATTTAACGAAAGGGTGTTGCAGGAGGCGCAGGACCCCGATGTGCCTCTTGTGGAACGGATCAAGTTTTTGGGAATTTTCTCGAATAACCTCGATGAATTCTTTAAGGTTCGGGTAGCCACAATCAAAAGAATGATCGATTTCCAGGAAGGCCGCAAAAAGGTCGAAGGTGAAAAACCCAAGAAGCTCATGAGCATGATCCAAAAGAAGGTGCTGCAGCTTCAGAACAAATTCGAGTACACTTTTCAAAACATATTGAATGAGCTTGAAAACGAGGGCGTCCTGATTATCAACGAACTCGAATTGAATCCTTTTCAGGCAGAATTTGTTAAAAACTATTTTGATGAGCATGTATTCCCGGTCATTTCCCCCATCATACTCAGCAACGTAGATAAATTTCCTTACCTGAAGGATAAATCAATTTACCTTGTGGTTAAACTTAATAGCAGTGAGCCGGATGTGAATACCGATTTTGCACTGATTGAAATACCTACCAACCTGCTTCCACGATTTATCGTTCTTCCTTCGGAAAACGAGAAGAAATTCATTATACTGTTGGAAGATGTGATCAGAGCTTCCCTTGATGATGTGTTTGCGCTGTTTCGGTTCGACCATTTTGAATCGTGGATCATCAAACTCACTCGTGATGCCGAGCTCGATATGGATAACGATTTATCCAAAAGCTTTCTGGAAGTTATATCCAAAGGGGTGAGCAGCCGAAAAACCGGACAGCCGGTGCGGTTTGTTTTTGATAACGCCATATCCCGGGAAATGCTGGAGTACCTGGTTAAAGAGCTGAGCCTGGATGAAGACAACAATCTGATTCCAGGTGGCAGAATTCATAATTTCAAGGACTTCATGAGCTTTCCGAACATCGGCGCATCACATCTTGTTTACAGAAAAGAGGCTCCCTTGCCGCATCCCCTGATCAAGTACCACAAGAGCATCATCGATGTTATGGCACAAAGGGACTTCATGCTTCATGTGCCTTACCAGGATTTTAACATTTTCATCAGGCTGCTGCAGGAAGCATCAATTGACCCAAGAGTCACTGAGATCTACCTCACCGTTTACCGGGTTGCCAAAAATTCGAAAGTGATCAATGCCCTGATCAATGCAGCCCGAAATGGTAAAAAAGTATACGTGGTCATTGAACTGCAGGCCCGTTTTGATGAGGAAACCAATATCTACTATTCACGCAAACTCGAAGAGGTGGGCGCCAGGGTAACATTCGGCTTCCCCGGGCTGAAAATTCATGCAAAACTGCTGAATATTGTCAGGAAAGAAGGCTCACGGCTGGTGAATTATTCCTGTGTGAGCACAGGTAATTTCCATGAAGGAAATGCCCGGGTATATTCTGATCTTTTCCTTTTTACAGCTGATAAAAGGATCACTTCAGAAGTAAAAAAAGTATTTGATTTTTTTGAGAATTCCTACAAGAATTTTACTGCCAGGCATCTCATCAAGTCGCCGTTATACATGCGAAGAAAGATGTACCAGTTGATCGAAAGGGAAATAAAAAACGCAAAAGCAGGAAAAGAAGCTTATATCATTCTGAAGCTCAACAGCCTGGTTGATCCTGCGATTATTCATAAATTATATAAGGCCAATGATGCCGGAGTGAAGATTCGGATGATCGTCAGGGGCATTTGTTCGCTCAAACCAGGGGTGCCCGGGTTGAGTGAGAACGTGGAGACTGTAAGCATTGTGGATAAATTTTTGGAACATTCACGGGTGCTCATTTTCTGCAATAATGGAAATGAACAATACTATATCACCTCGGCCGACTGGATGTCGAGAAACCTGGAC
>CAYTNC010000054.1:0-14707 GCA_964438935.1 uncultured Bacteroidales bacterium | reverse complement strand
CCCTTTGCACTGGATTTCAATTGCCACTTCTGATGATTTTTTTAAATATCCAACAATTTGGTATAGCATTACGTCTGTTTTTAATCATTGCCCCTATTCTTAATATTTATCTAAGAATAACAATACTTTACAAATGTTAACTTGACGGCAATGGTGCACAACCTGGCCGAACATAGGAATTGAAGGACAATTTAATACAACACATAAGCAACCTTTTCAAAGAACACTGCATCCTGCTTCAGAAGAAAACCTGTTAACACCAATATATGAATCGCCTATGAAAAAACTATTCATTATTTCGCTGTTGTTCCTGACTGTTCCCGTTTATACTGTCCTGGGACAGGAAGAACCGGCAGAAAAAAAAGGACTGCTGAAATCGTTTTATATTGAGGCCGGTGCGGATTTCATCAACTGCTATGAGCCCGATGACAAGGATTATATTCGCGGAGACGTGAATCCGAATCCCTATTATTATTATGAAACAAGTTATATGTCGGCCCTGCTGTATAAGAATTACCTGGGCGCCAAGTTAGAAATCAAAATACTGGACGACATGATTGGTGTGTTAAGCGGTGTAAGATTTACACGCATGGAAGGATCGCTGGGAAAAAACACCTACTGGTCTGAACGGAGTGATTTCCTATACCTGTTGTACCGGCAATCGGGCACCACCACCGAATACCTGAAAGTGAGAGACATCACCCAGGTCTCGTATTATGTCGGGATACCGCTGGAGTTCAGAATTTACCCGTATAGAGACCGGTTTATTCAAATGTATTATAAGGTTGGTGCAGATTTTAACCTGCTTCTGGGAGGCAAAACAAAAGTGAAATTCGTGGAAAGCAGCATGAATCAGTATGAAAGCGATGTGGAAAGACTCATTGAAGACCCCTGGAAGTTATACTCCACCTTTCAGCTGGGAGTTGGCATGAAAATAGGGAAAGCGGGTAAACCCGGAGTGAACCTGGAAGCCTGCGTTCCTGAATTCATTATGGCCAAAATGGATAATTCCTTTGTTTCGCCCGAAATTGGCGGTGGCCTGAGGCTTAGCATTCGTATTCCCCTTTAAATTCCGGTATCATGAAAAAGAACATTTACACATACATGTTTATAGCAGTAAGTCTGATTATATCATCCTGCAGCGAGTCTGATTATGAACTTGAAAAATCGGTATTTCGTCCCGATCCTGTTTATCCAAGCCTTCCGGAATATACCGAATGGGGTTACAACACCTTTGGCGCCTATTATGACCGCAAACTGTTCATATACAACAATGATAAAGTGCCTGCCAAGATGATTAACACAGGCGGAATTACCCGGTTTATGCTTACAGGAAATATGGGCGAGGTGGACCATGACAGCTATTATGATTATTATGACTCTTACTACCCTTACGGCGACATGTCAATGACTTTTGAACTCCCCGGTTTTCTGCCGGAAAGCTATGAAGATCTGGTACAACTGAACGATACCATTATTGATCTGACCGGAACAGGCGTACAGGTGGTCACCGTTTTGAACAAGGATACCGTGGAAATGGATCTGATCAAAGGCGAGCTTGAGTTTACCAAGGCCCAGTTTCTGATGGTTGACCAACAGCCCATTCACGTGATCCTTTCGGGTTATTTCGGATACCAGGCTGTTGTAGACGGAATTCCGATAAGTGTTTCGCACGGGCGGTTTGATGTAGGCGTAGGTGAGGCTAATTTTTTCAGGTATTGAAAATTCATGTTTTCGCCCGGTTTCAGCGAAGGCACAGCCCATAGCCATCAAGGTTAAGCATGTATATTTTTGATATTCTTCCATTTGCATAAGGCAACGTCAATATCATAACAGTTAACGCTGAGCATAGCGATATCCCCCGCCGGCGGGGGTCAGGGGGTGGACTTGCATGAATTCTCCTTTATATTGGCATTAAAATAATGTTCTAAAAATTTGTTCATAATAAACACGAGTAACGCTCCGCAATCCTCCCCCAGCCCTCCCGATAAATCGGGACAAGCTCTCCAGAGGGGGATAGCTCATTTTCAAAACTCATCTCCAATTAATTAAGTGAGTGCCTTTTTCTATAGAATATTTTCTTAACTTGACGAATATGGGCTGTGCCTGATCAGAACTAATCCGAACTAGGTTTACTGACATTTACCCTTTTTTCTTTCGGGTACAATTTGCTATCTTTATTTGTTATAAGGGTAGCATTCTATTTATACTACAATCCAATTCATGATAATCAAACCATTACTTGCAGGAGGGATGATCATGCTGTTATTTGCATGCGGAAGTCCTGAAAAACTGGTATCCGATGCCTCAAAAGACAGGATTTACTTTGGAAAGGCAGGCGGATTCACCAACATTTCCACGGAATACGTGTTAATTGAGAAGTACATATATAAAAGGGAAGGTGAGAAATTCAACATGATCCGGAAACTCAGCGGAGAACAGGTGAAAAGCATAAGCAACCTGTTGAATGCCATTGACTTCAGTAAACTGAACCTGAATGAACCCGGGAATATGACCTATCACATCAGGCTGGTGAAGGCAGAATCGGTGCGGGAGGTAAAGTGGACAGACACTTCAGAAAACAGCCAGATCAGGGAATTGTATAAAGCATTAACAGGCACCATTAAAGAATAAGTCATGAGATCACTTTTCACCATTGCATTACTTGTTGTATCAACATTGTTGTTAAGCGCACAGCAGGCAAAAACCAAAGTCTACCGCAATAAAACGGTGGGTAAAGTAACGTCCGGGATCAACGCCGGTTTATTAAGCCGTGGTTATTCGCAGCAAGCTGCTGTGTCGGTGCCGTCATTTGTTTATCAACCCCTGTCGTTTGCCAATTCGTCAGCAACCCATAAGAAACAGGTAATCCGTAGCGGCAAAACGCCTGTTTATATTGAAAGAACGGTATCATCGCTGAAATCTGAAGCCGGGAAAAACCATGAAGAGAAGTTCTTTGCCTTTCTTGAAGATTCGAAAGCACTCACAGGAATCGAAAATCCGCGTGAATCTTTCAAAATTACCGGTATTCGCACTGATAAACTGGGTATTACGCGAATCAAATCGGTTCAGCAATACAAGGGAGTTGACATCTATGGTTCTGAATCCACGCTTCATCTGGATGCCCGTAAGGAACGTTATACCGGTAAATTCCACCGGGTAAATCAGGATGTGCCGGTAACTCCGGCAGTTGATCTGACTAAAAGCCTGCGGGTTGTTCGGGAAGATCTTGAGAAACTGACCACATACCGTGAGCTGAATGCCGCGGAAAAGAAGCTGCTTGATTATGAATCGCCGGAACATGCCCTGGTGATTTACGGTGAAAACAGCAAGGACTATGCGCTTGCCTGGGAAATCACCATCAGGCCCAATTTCATGCAGGAGTGGAAATACTTCGTAAGCGCCACTGACGGCAGCATCCTGAAAAAGTACAACAACACCCAATCCGACGGTCCGCTTACCGCATCAGGCCTCGACCTGAACAATCAGACCCGGACCTTTGACGTGCTTCTGCAGGGCGGCACCTATTACATGTACAACATTGCAGAAGAAATGTACAACACCGAAACCGAGGAAGGGGTGATTTACACACTCGATGCCATCAATACCTCAACCGAGGATCTGAATTATAAATACGTTACATCAGCAACCAATACCTGGTCACAAAAGGCAGCCATATCCGCTCATTACCATGCTACGCTCACCTATGAATATTTTCTGAATACATTTGGCCGGAATTCCATCAACAACCTCGGCGGGGACATCATTTCACTGGTGAATGTGGCAGAAGAAGACGGCACTTCCATGGAAAATGCTTTCTGGAATGGCAAAGCCGTTTTTTACGGGAATGGAGGCACCCATTTCAAGCCGCTTGCAGGCGCACTTGATGTCACCGCGCATGAACTGGGGCACGGTGTGGTTTCCAACACGGCAAACCTGGAATATTACGGACAGTCGGGTGCCATTAATGAAAGCTATGCCGATATATTTGGCTCAATGGTTGACCGGGAGGACTGGAAAATTGGCGAAGACGTGGTGAGAACCACCTACTATCCATCAGGTGCTTTAAGGGATATGGCTGATCCGCACAATGGAGGTACAAAAAACGATCCTTACTGGCAGCCCGCACACGTTTCGGAAATGTACCTGGGCACGCAGGATAATGGAGGCGTTCACATCAACAACAGCATCGGCAGTCATGCCTATTACCTGTATGCTACTGCCGTGGGTAAAGAAAAGGCCGAACAGGTTTTTTACCTGGCACTGACTGAATACCTGACCAAAACTTCGCAGTTTATCGATTTCCGGATTGCCGTTGTGCAGGCGGCAAGGGATCTTCATGGTGATCCATCAACGGAAGTGGATGAGGCAAATAAAGCATTTGATGCCGTGGGAATCCAGGAGGAGGAAGAAGTGGATGACACGCCGGATTACGAGGCCAACAGCGGACAGGAAAGAATTCTGATTTACAATACCGATCCGGCCTATACCCCAACGCTCTATACCTCTCCTGAATCAGGCAACACATTTTTAAACCTTACAAGCACCACTTTCTTTAACAAGATCAGTGTAACCGACGACGGTTCGGTGGGTGTTTTCGTGTCCGACGACCACCACATCAGGGTGATCAATATTGACCCAACTAATCCGGACGAGGCAATCCTGTCGGACGACCCGGAATGGGACAATGTGGCCGTATCGAAAGATGGCCGTTTACTGGCGGCTATTTCCACTTTTGCGGATGACAATACCATTTTTGTGCTAGACCTGGCTTCAGGCTGGAGTAACACATTCACCCTGTACAATCCCACAACGAGCCATGACAATACCGATGCTGGTGGCGTATTGTATGCCGATGCCCTTGAATTCGACCACAGTGGTGAGTATTTAATATATGATGCCGTTAACTCGCTCAGTTCCACGTATGAAGAGGATATTTATTACTGGGACATCGGATTCATCAAAGTATGGGACAAGACGATCGACGATTTTGGAGACGGCAGGATTACCAAGCTCTTTACTTCTTTGCCCGAAAATGTCAGCATTGGAAATCCCGTATTTTCAAAGAATTCGCCTGATATCATTGCCTTTGATTATGAATACGACGATGGTTTTGATTTGGAATACCGGCTGTATGCTGCCAACCTGAAAACAGGCGAACTCAATAAGTTGCTTGACAATTCAACCTGGGGCTATCCGTCGTTTTCAAAGAATGACGATAAAATTGCCTTCGGTAAGGCATTTGCCACTCCAACCGGTATAGAAGAAGACATTTATACCGTTCCCCTGACCTCAGAAAAGATTTATGCTGACGGTGCCCCCACCCAGCTCATTGAATATGCCACCTGGCCAGTTTACTATGCAACCGGCGAGCGCAACCTGGATCTGCTACCTGTTGCAAACTTCACAGTGGATAAAAAAACCGGCGGATATCCGCTTGCCGTGAAATACGTGGACCTGTCGACCAACGGTCCCACCGCATGGCAGTGGACTTTCCAGGGAGGCAATCCGGCCACCTCAGCGCAACAGAACCCCGAAATCATCTATAACAACCCGGGCACCTACAGTGTTATATTGAAGGCAACCAATGCTAACGGAGACAATACCATTACCAAAACCGGATACATTGTGGTAGACAACATCAGCGCCATTGGTGGTGTCGAAAACAGAAACCTTTATTTTTACCCCAATCCGGTTGATGATGTGCTGAATATTTTTTGCACTGAGGATTTCTCGGTAAGAATTTATAACGTAGAAGGCGTTCTGCGTTTGGCTGATAAAAACATGACCCAACTGGATCTCAAGGCTCTGAACCCGGGCATTTACTTCATGGAACTCGAAACAAAGGCAGGAATTACCAGGCACAAGCTGGTTAAAAAATAGACAAACCACAATCTGTTAACCGGCAATAACCGGTAAAAACAGAAAGGGTTAATTTTCATTCAGGTGTCATATTATTATATACTAACCCGGGTGATTTATGAGAGCCTTGCTGATCGCATTGCTGGCCCTGTCTTCAATACTTATTAAAGGACAGGATAAAGAACCGGAACTGATTCCGGAGAAAATTGCGAGTACCATCCCGCCGGATGATGAGTTTATTCAGATTGATGGCCGGAATTCAGGTAACCCGACCTCTTCATTCCTATACCAAAAGGGGAAACCGTTGGATTTCAGTACGGTTGTTACTGATCAGCAACCTGATGATTATTCCCGGAACAGATCCCCGCTTTTCATTGAAAGAGACCGGCCACAGCTGAAATCGGAAAGGAGTGTAACACCCCGGGAACGGTTCGGTAATTTTATGAAGGAATTCAGGGAGGTAACCGGTGATTCCCCGCACATGAACTTCAGAATTACCGACACCGAAACCGACCGCCTGGGCATAACCCATATCAGGGCAGTTAAACAACATAAGGGCATTGACATTTACGGATCCGAATCGACCCTGCACATCGACCTGAAAAAGGAGCGTTATACAGGAACAGTGGTTCAGATTGATTCGGGACTTGCAGCCGCTCCTTCCATTGATACAGGCCGGGTTATCAGGATCATTGGGGAAGATTTGCAAAAAATTACCTTGCTCAGGGAATTGTCTCCGGCAGAAAAGAAGTTGCTGAAATACCCCGGGCCCATGTGTTCGCTGGTTTATTACGCCAGGGATTTCAAGCATTACAGGCTCACCTGGGAGGTATCCATCAGGCCCAACATGGTTGATGAATGGAAGTACTTTGTTGATGCCCACACAGGCACGATTATTCATAAATTCAACAATACCAAATCAGACGGCCCTGCGCTGGGCTCGGGAATAGACCTTAACGGTGCGACAAGAACCTTTGACGTATACATGAAGGAAGGCATTTATTACATGTACAATGTAACCGAAAGTATGTTCAACCCGGAAACCGACCAGGGCTTTATTGTTACCCTGGATGCCAATAACACCTCCACATTTGTTCTTGATTTTTCTTACATAACCTCACCCAATAATACCTGGACTCATCA
Organism: uncultured Bacteroidales bacterium; assembly: GCA_964438935.1. Taxonomy (GTDB): domain Bacteria; phylum Bacteroidota; class Bacteroidia; order Bacteroidales; family UBA10428; genus UBA5072. Next base: position 7,702 of record CAYTNC010000054.1, on the reverse strand, counting down.
GGCTGCTATTTCGGCACACTGCAATGCTGAAAAAACCTATACGTATTTTGACACCACTTTTAATTGGAAGTCCTTTAACGGTGAAGGAGCAAATATTATGTCCATTGTAAATGTTGCTGAAGAAGACGGAACGTCCATGGAAAATGCCTTTTGGAACGGGCAGGCAGTATTTTACGGTAACGGGGGCGCAAATTTCAAGCCGTTTGCAGGTGCATTGGATGTTACGGCTCATGAGCTCGGGCATGCAGTGGTATCGGCAACTGCCAATATGGAATATTACGGACAACCCGGCGCTATCAGTGAGGCCTATGCCGATATATTTGCCTGCATGGTTGACCGTAACAACTGGCAAATAGGAGAAGATATCACCAGGCCGGGATATTCCCCCTCCGGTGTTGCCCGGGATCTTTCCAATCCACACAATATGGGCGATAGCACCAAGCCATACTGGCAAGCTGCACACACAACAGAAATATTTCTGGGAACCCGCGATAATGGTGGCGTACACATCAACAGCGGCATCGTTGGTCACGCCTATTACTTGTATGCCTCTTCAGTTGGAAAAGAAAAAGCAGAACAGGTTTTTTTCAGGGCGCTGACCCTTTACCTGACCAAAACATCGGGTTTCATAGAATTGAGATTAGCTGTAATCTTTTCGGCCAGAGACTTGTTCGGAGACTTTTCACACGAAGCGACAGAAGCGGCAAATGCTTTTGAACAGGTCGGGATTTATGAGGAAGAATTATTTAATGATCCACAGGTATTTGACACCAATCCCGGCACGGAATACCTGCTGACATACGACACCAATCCGTCTGATCCGGTTTCACTTTATTTGTCATCGGCCAGAGGCACCAATTATAGGCCCTTAACCCGCACTTCCATGAAAGGCAAGGTGAGTGTTACCGACAACGGTACTTCTGCAGTTTTCGTATCCAATGATTACCGATTGAGAATGATTGACCTGGATCCGAAAAACCCGAATGAAAGGTTCATCTCAGGCGATTCCTATTATGACCACGTCGCCATTTCAAAAGATGGTAAAAGGTTAGCCGCCACCAAGGCTTATCTGGATGCCTCCATATACGTTATTGACCTGTTTTCAGGCCAGGGTCGCAGGTATATTCTGTACAATCCCACAACCGGAGGTAGTGGTGCTGCTGCCGGCGGAGTTATTAAGGCCAATTCTGTGGAATTTGATGTAACAGGGGAATACCTAATTTATGATTGTTACAACGTGATTAATTCCAGCTCGCAGAACAATATTTACTACGAGGATATCGGGTTTATCAAGATTTGGGACAATCAACTGAATGATTTTGGCGACGGCACCATAACAAAACTGTTTAGCGCATTGCCATCGAATATTAGCGTGGTAAACCCGGTATTCTCAAAGAACTCGCCCAATATTGTTGCCTTTGATTACACCTTTGATAATGGCCTCATTGAGGAACACAGTATTTATGCTGCCAATATTGAAACCGGTAAAATGAACCGCATCGTCAGCAATGACCGTTTGGGATTTCCTTCATTCTCGAACAATGATGATCAGATTGCCTATTCAGCGTTTAATGACTTTAATATGCAGGTTGTGAAGTCCATGAAACTGAAAAGCGATAAAATCACACCGGTGGGAGAGGCAGGAGTCCTTGCTCCCGATGCCAAATGGCCGGTTTATTTTGCCACAGGTGTCCGCACTTTAGGTCTGTCACCGGTAGCCAATTTTACAGCTGATTACAGAGCAGGAGGTCTACCGTTGCATGTCAGGTTTATGGATCTCTCATCAAATAACCGCTCCTCATGGCTCTGGGTATTTGAAGGTGGAACCCCGGACTCTTCCGGCTTGCAAAATCCCGAAGTTACATTCTCCATCCCTGGAACCTATAAAGTAAAGCTTATTGCAACCAACAGTTTCGGAGAGAATAACATCATCAAGGAAGGATATATTCATGCTTATGATGCCACTGATATGAATACTGCAGAGCAGGAAATCTTTACGATTTACCCCAACCCGGTAAGTGGCCTGCTCCATATAGAATATGACCTGCCTTACCGGATTGGCATTTTCAATCTTCAGGGTGTGCAGGTATACTCAGGAGCCGATGATCCGGTTATTGATTTATCACGTTGGCCTTCCGGTGTTTACATACTTGAACTCAAAACGGGGCAAGGCAGTTACAGAAAGAAATTGCTTAAACAATAGCGAACTGCAGCGGTGCTTATTTTTATTATTCTGATGCATTTTTTACATTTGTAGAAACAAATACCTCAGAAGTCATGTCAAAAGAAAAATCTCCGCCAAAAGAAAAGGAAAAGAAACAGGCAAAATTGTCCCTGAAAGAAAAAAGACTTGCAAAAAAAGAAAAGCGTGATAAAAAGGGATGATCCATCCCTTTTTCTTCTTCTGTCAAAAACCCGGATTAATATTTTTATCTTTAGGACTTATATTTTAAACCTACAACCATGCTCCAAAATTTAATTGAATTGATTAAAGAAAATGCAGGTGAGGTGATTATTAACAACCCTGCCATCCCCAACGAAAAAAACAATGCCGCAATTGAAACAGCAGCCGGTGCTCTTTTCAAAGCCCTGAAAGGAACTGCAAAAACCGGGGGTGTTAATTCCATAAAAGATTTATTCCAGGAAGGAAGTGATGTGAATTCAAATCCTGCTGTAAACAACATCTCTGCCAATGTTGCCGGTGAACTGATGAAGAAATTCGGCCTCAATAAAGGTTCAGCAAACAGCATTGTTGCCATGCTTATTCCTATTGTTTTGAGCAGGCTCGTCAAGAAAACCAACGATCCAAAAGACAACAGCATCAATCTCGAAAGCGTTATCGGATCTCTCACTTCCGGTAAAAGTGGACTGGGCGGATTGGGCAACATCCTGGGCTCGCTGAAAGGAATGCTGGGAAGCAGAAGTTAGAAAAAACAAAACAGGTGAGGCATATCACCTGTTTGTTTCCAACTCCATTTTCATCAGCCCGTATATATGGACAGTAAACATAAAAAAAGGAATGATGAAGAAAGGAGTACTTTTAATTGCATTTTTGCTCGTAGGAGTAAGTTTTGGCTATTCTCAGGTTACCAGTGTCAGTCAGGCACAGACCATGTATATCTATAACTTTTCCAGGCTGATCCAATGGCCTGCAGGTAGTGCATCGGGTGATTTTGTAATCGGAGTGGTTGGTGATAACGAGCTTTACAGCAGTCTTACCAAATATGTAACCAATAAAAAAGTTGGTACACAGCCTATTGTAGTTAAAAAATTTGATGATCCGCAAAGCGTAACCCGATGTCACATTGTTTTTGTGGGTGACGGTAAGGTTTCACGCCTGAATGAGATTGTCGGAAAACTCCAGGGTGCAAACAGCCTGATCATTACTGAAAGAAAAGGAATGATCAATTCAGGTTCTGCAATTGACTTCTTCATGGATCAGGACAAGCTCAGGTTTGTAATGAATTCCAATAATGCTCAGAAATATAATCTTACCGTGAGCAAATCACTGGAAGATATGGCTTATAAAAACTAACTGCACTCAGTTTGCAAATTAATCCTGCCAGGAAATCCATTTCGTCTGGCAGGCTTTTAAAAGGATGGGACCTTCTGAGGTGACTTGCTCACCGGAAATCAGGTCCCATCCTTTTCTTTTTGCCGGTAACAATGGTTTGATTTCAACCGGTTGAACCGACATATTCGACAGGCAGATGACGTGCAAGCCTGTTTTGGCATCCATTCGTACTATGGCAAATACCGAACTGCCGGGTGCCAGAATTTCCTGACTACAGGCCGGATGAAAAGCCGGACAGTTTCTTCGGATCCGGATCAGTTGAGTCAGTCTGTTGAACAACCGTTGTTGCATGGTGTCGGAAGCAAGAAACAGGGATAACTCTTCTTCATGCAGCTGCCTCCGGTTAATGCTTCTGGCTCTTCCTGTGGCCTCAACCCCGGCATAGTCGTTGGGTGTTCCCAGCAGGCTGTGAATATAAAAAGCCGGTATGCCTCGGAGTGACATCATAATTGCCTGTGAGGTAACAAATCGCTCTTCCTGGAGGTGATCGGGCCCTTGCTGACTGCCCTTCATGGCATCGAGGTAAGTGATGTTGATTTCATAAGGGCTTTGTGAACCATCGGCATTGGTTTTCCGGCTTATCACCCCCCCAAAATCAGTCATCGTCGTTATCAGTTTTTCGATTTCTCCGGCAGGCAGCAATCCCTCCAGCGGGCGAACTCCAATTCCGTCATGTGATGCAGTGTAATTGAGAAATGTTTGATCTTCCGATGTATCTGGTATTTCCTGCGCCCATTTCTGAAGATATTCGGCATTACCGGTATGCAGGGCATGCAACAGCAACGGGGGCAGGCTGAATTGGTATACCATATGGGCTTCATCATTCCTGCCGAAATAACTCCAGTTCTCCCGGTTGGGCACATTGGTTTCCGTAAGAATTACGGTACCCGGGCAAACCCGCGTGGCAATAACGCGCAACAGCTTCACGATCTCATGTGTTTCTGGCAGATGAAGGCAAGCTGTGCCGGGCACCTTCCAGAGAAAAGCAATTGCATCGAGGCGGATGATCCGGATTCCGCGGGAGATATAAAATATCATGGTCCGGATCATTTCCAGTAAAACTTCCGGGTTTGAGAAATCCAGATCAATCTGGTCGGAGCTGAAAGTGGTCCACACATCCCTGGGACCGTCTGAAGTTGCAAACCGTGAGAAAAGAGGCGTGCTGCGGGGCCTCACCACACTGCTGTAATCAGCGCCGGGTCGCGCTTCAATAAAATACCCCCTGCCCGGATCGCGGTTTTGCAGGTAATTTTGAAACCAGGGATGTGCCGATGAAACATGGTTAATCACCAGGTCAGCCATCAGGGTATAATTTGAAGTCAAAGCCGCAATATCATCCCAGGTTCCAAGGTCTGCATTCACCTCCATAAAATCACTTACAGCAAAACCATCATCGGAGGTAAATGGAAAAAATGGCAATACGTGTATTGTACTGAAAGTATCTGCCAGATAACGGTCAACAAAGTTCCTGAGCGTTATTAAGGGATTTTCAGCAGCTGCCCGGATGCTGTTGCCATAGGTTATCAGCACCATGTCTTTTTCGTTCCACCCGGATTTGCTTTTATACTGCAGGTTTGCCATGGCCATAATCCGGTTCACCAATCCCTCACTGAAGTTCGTTTTGTAGATTACCATCAGGTGACGGGCGACCATTCCGGCAAATTCAGCCATATCGGCAACGCTGTTTACATGTTTGGCACTGTTGATCATGGCGCAATCGGTTCAATGCAGACCCCGCGTGAAAACGTTGTTAATCAGAGGCCCCAGAGATTTTGAAATAACCTGATGACCCAGTTTTTCTGACAGCACCTTCAGGTTGCGGGCAACCAGCTTGTTTCGGAAGGTTACATCAGTGGCTATTTGGTATGTTGTCTGAATCACACCGGGATCCAGGATGTTATCCTCAACGTAGGGCAGATCAAATCCCAGTGGTTCCAGGTCAGTTTTGTACACTCCGTATTTATTGATGACCACCGGTAATCCGGCTGCCAACATCTCAAGCAGGTTGTTGCCGAATCCTTCAACCTGACTGAAATAGGTTCCGATTCCTCCGGCAGCAGCTACCACCGAAGGAATTTCAAAAAAGTTATAATACTTCTTATCCACAATAATATCCCGGTGCGACAGGATGTGATCCTCCCCGAAGATCATAAAAACAGCCGAGCCTGAGTACTCTTCCTTTTTCAGCCGGAAGTATTCGGTCAGAAATTCTTTATACTTTGCCTGTTCGTCACCTGAATGCCCCGATATTAAAAGAGCTATGCACTTGCGGCTTCCGTTTTCATGAAACTTTTTCTCCAGCTCAAAGGCAAGGTCAATAGCAAATTCGATTTTTTTGCGCGGCACAATACGTGTGTGTTGAAGCAGCACCAGTGTATTATCCATGGTAAAGCCGGCAGATGCAACCATGGAAACCAATCCAATGTTTTTAAAGAAGGATCTGTTGTAGTTATCCTGAGGCGGGTAAATGAGTTTGTTCCCCGCCCAGTCGTTTTCCTTCCAGTTCCACGAAATATCATGTGTGTTGGGGATAATAACGGTACGCTCACTGAAATATTCATCCAGCCGGTGTACGCCGTACTGATCAAAAATTCTTTTGGCCAGCTGCGGCTGTGTGCTGTTTATAAAAACAATGCCATCCACATAGGTGCCGGGGAGGTACTTCAGGTATTTTTGGATAACCGGATTGGGATTTGAAAATTGCTCTCTTTCAAAATAGGAGTCGTGCCACCATACCAAAACTTTGGGCCAGATTATGTTTTGCTTCCTGAGTGATTCGAAATAATAACCCAAACCAACAGCCGTAATGAAATTATAGGGATGCGATGTATTGTGGGCAATGATGATGTCAATATTGTTTTTTTGAACAAATTCGGCAATGATATCCCTGGCGATCAGCGCATTTTCGTGAATCATTTGGTCGAGTGTTTCATCAGCCTGATCATTGAATTTGCTGGTGATCATTTTGTGCATTTCACTCTTGTGCCAGAAAACTTCGTTGGTTTGGGCATTAAACCTGGGAGAGGTATGGGCGGCCAAAAAATATATATTGCCCAGCTGAATACCCAAACCTTTAACCATGGCATTTACCGACTGGTCAATTACAATGGAAACACCGTCGTTTTTACCGATCAGTGAATGTATGATTCCGTAATTGAGGTGAGATATGTCCATTATACAATAATTTTAAGCACCTGGCGCAAATCGGTGATGACAAAATCAGGAGTGATGCTCTTGAGTTCGGTTAACTCTTCGCGCATTCTTAAGGATTTCATGTCTCCGGCAAAAAGCACTGTTTTTAATCCGGCAAGGTGTGCCGGGTATACGTCCCGGAACATGTCATTGCCGATAAATAGAATCTCGTCGGGGAAGATGCCGTATTTCTTGCGACAACTGTCCTTCAGTATTTCAAAAAGGTAGGAGTCGGGTTTTGACCGCTTGTACCGATAGGAAAAGAAAGTCAGTTCATCGTCACACGGCGGTACCAGCTCCGATTCGGAAATTGACCCGTTCATGAAGTAATTGAGAATAACCGGCGTATAGAACTGTGCGTTAGATACGATACCCAAAGGCATCTGCCTGCCGGCCAGGTGTGTGACCACCTCGTTCATGCCGGGCATCGGGTAAATCCGGTTGCTTAATACTTCAAAAACAAAGGTAAAGCATTTTATGCAGAGCGATCCGTTAATAACCAGGTTGTTTTTGTTGCTGTTAATAATATGCTCCCAAACGGAAAGGATATCTATTTCCGGATAGGGCTTGTCTTCAGATTTATCTTTCTGGTGAACAAGGGCTACCTCCCTTTTAAACGATTCGAGCATTTCAGTAAGAACATCAGCACATTCCGGACCGGGGCAGGTAAGTTCAATGCCGGCCGCATCCAGGGCTGTTTTCATGTTCTCGGTTGAGATTACCGATTCCTCAATATCACCGGAGTCAGAGATCACAAGGGTACCGTAAACATCAAAAACGCATGCCCTAATTGAAGAATCCTGCTGAAAACAGGGCTTCAGCAGCGTGGGAACAGGTTTCATTTCAGGAGTTTCACCGAGAAATTTCCCTATATATTCCAAGTAATTCTTTTCCATAGGCTTCAATAGAATAACTTTCTGCAATAACCTGCCTGTT
>CAYTNC010000053.1:0-14719 GCA_964438935.1 uncultured Bacteroidales bacterium | reverse complement strand
ATTCGGCTCCGGTTCTTGAAAAAGCATGGGCCGCCAGGTCGGGTTTGGGCTGGATAGGGAAAAACACCTGCCTGATCAGCAATAAACTGGGATCCTTTGTTTTTATAGGCGAACTGGTTGTTGATATCCCCCTTCATTACGACAAACCTGTTCCGGATTATTGCGGCACCTGCACCCGGTGCATTGATGCCTGTCCCACTGCCGCATTGGTTGCGCCTTACCAATTGGATGCCCGGCGCTGCATATCGTACCTTACCATTGAAAACCGCGGTGATATTGGACCGGAATTCCGGGATAAAATGGAAAGCCGGGTTTTCGGATGTGATATCTGCCAGGACGCATGCCCCTGGAACCGAAAGGCTGCTGCTCACAATGTGAAGGAATTCAAACCCGCACCCCGCTTAATGGCAATGACCCGTGACGACTGGCATTATTTGGATGAGCAGCAATACGAGGATCTCTTTGCCCGGTCTGCCGTTAAACGAACCGGTTTGTCTGGTTTGAGAAGAAACCTCGGCGTTATTTCAGGATCAGCTGTGAGGCCTCTCACTGATGCCTGATTCTTTTGCCTTCGGCAATAAACACGATGGATTCCGATATGTTTTCCATATGGCTGGTGATTCTTTCGAGGTCCCTGATAATCAGTATCAGGTCGGTGGCAATGACGATCACATCCGACTTTGTGGTCATCTGCGAAATGATTTCCTGGAAGGAGGCTTTACAGGATTCTTCATTTTTTTTACACGAAAGCACTATTTCCCTGGCCAGCTCGCTGTTGTTGTTGGCATAAGCCTCGGATAAAAGGCCGGTTAATTTCATGACTCCTTCAAACAGTTCTGATACCTTATAGGGCTTCAGCACTTTCTGATACGTCCTGACATTTTCCGACCTGCCTATGATGTCCAGGGCAATATCCCCGATGCGCTCAATTTCGTTGCCAATTCTCAGTGACGACATGATGAACCGCAGATCAGTGGCTACCGGTTGGGCCAGGGCAAATATCCGCTGGCACAGCTTGTCGATTTTGGTGTCGAGCTTGTCGATGCGGTTTTCATTTTTACTGGCTGCTTCATCACTTTCAAAATCATGGGTAAATACCGCCTGATGCGCCTGCTCCATCTGGTTGCTTACCAGGATAAACATCTTTACGATGCGCTTGCGGAGTTTGGCCAGTTCTTCTTCGAAGTAGGATTGCATTTGGAAAAGCTTATGAATTAATAATATGAATCAAGTTATTAGAAAAATTTCCATATGTGGATGTGCAACTATAAACCACAGCGTGGTTTAATGTGATTAGCGCCGGGTGAAACCCGGCGAAAATCGCGGGTATAGTAAAGTCAACCACGGAGTGGTTGAATGTCATCAATATACTCGCTTCTTTTAAATTCAACCACTCCGTGGTTGGGAAGCAATAATAATTCTTATTACACCGGGTTTCACCCGGCGCTATTCGAGTTAAACCCCTGACAGGGTTTTTTATGTTATATTTTTGTAATCCAATCAACTCGTAATGCCAATTTTGTCAAAAATGCATAAAATCATCCAAACCTGCCGGAGATATAATCTTCGGTTTGTTTTTTGGACGGATTGGTAAAAATAGTTTTGGTTTTATCCATCTCCACCAGTTCACCCAGGTAAAAAAAGGCGGTCAGATCGCTGGTACGGGCGGCCTGCTGCATGTTATGGGTGACGATGATGATGGTGAAATATTTTTTCAAGTCGTGAATCAATTCCTCAATTTTGGAGGTGGATATGGGATCCAGGGCGCTGGCCGGCTCGTCCATCAGGATGATGTCGGGGTTCACCGCCAGCGTGCGGGCAATGCAAATCCGCTGCTGCTGTCCCCCCGAAAGGCCCAAAGCAGAAGCCTGCAACCTGTCCTTTACCTCATCCCAAATAGCAGCCTGCTTCAAAGAGGTTTCCACTATTTCATCCAGCTTTTGTTTCTGGTTAATGCCGTTGATGCGGGGTCCGTAGGCAATGTTGTCGTATATTGATTTGGCAAACGGGTTTGATTTCTGAAAGATCATGCCCACTTTTTTGCGCAGGTTGACCACATCGATGTTTTTCTGGTAAATGTTCACCTCGTCAATATTCACCTCTCCTTCAATGCGGATGTTTTCAATGAGGTCGTTCATCCGGTTGAGGGTTCTGAGAAAGGTGGATTTTCCGCAACCCGAAGGGCCGATAAAGGCGGTTACCTTTTTATCGGGGATATCCATGGTAATTTTATCGAGAGCTTTGTTGGCACCGTAAAAAACGGAAAGATCGCGCACGTTAACTTTTATTTCTCCGGAATCCTTCATGCATGTTGGGCTTTTTTTCTGATTTGATACCTGAGCACAACGGCAATCATGCTCAATGAAAAGGTCAGCAGCAGCAATACCAGTGTGGTGGCAAACTGTATGGGCAGGGTGTCATCTACGTTGGTTGACTGTGTTGACATGATGTAAATGTGATAGCCGAGCGACATAAACTGATCGCCCGGGCCCTTGGGAAGTTCGGCCAGGTAGTAGGCAGCACCTGTGAAAAGTATAGGGGCCACTTCTCCGGCACCCCGGCTGATGGCCAGAATGGTTCCTGTTAAAATTCCGGTCAGGGATCCGGGCAGTACCACCTGCCTGATGGTTTGCCATTTGGTGGCACCCAGGGCCAGGCTGGCCTCACGTACCTCGCGGGGCACGGTACGGATGGATTCCTCAACAGAAACAATAACAATGGGCAAAGTGAGCAGTGCCATGGTGAGGCTCGCCCACAGTATGTTCGGTTGTCCCCAGTGCAGCTGGCCCTGGTTAAACAGGTTGTCCATGTGCATACCCAGGAATTTTATGAAGAAACCCAGTCCGAATAAGCCGAAAATAATGGAAGGTACTACGGCAAGGGTTTTTACGGCAAAACGTATGGTTTTGGCAATCAAAGAGGTTTCTGAGGCATATTCGGCCAGATAGATGGCGGTTATGGCGCCAAGCGGAACAGCAGCAATGGTCATGATGAGTGTCATCAATGCTGTACCCACTATGGCCGGAAAGATGCCTCCCTGGGTCATTCCTTCGCGCGGAAACTGGGTAAGAAATTCCCAGGTCAGACTTTTCCAACCACCGATAAAGGTAACCACCAGAACGGCAACAATCACGAAAAGAATGAGCAGAACGCACAGGGCGGTGAGGCTTTTCAGTAATATGTCTTTGGTATTTCTGTTCATAGGGGTACTTTATTTGCCCTGGAAGCGCCTGATGAGCCGGTTTCTGAAATAGAATTCCGCCAGGGCATTCAGTGTGAAGGTGAATATGAACAGCAGCGATCCGATCAGGAACAAAACACTGTAATGGGTATCTCCAAAAACTACTTCGGCCATTTCGGCGCCAATGGTGGCGGAAAGTGTTCTTACCGAGTCAAACGGATTGACGGTCATCACGGCTGCGTTTCCTGTGGCCATGAGTGCAATCATGGTTTCGCCAAACACCCTGCCGACACCCAGCAGCACCGAGGCAAATATACCCGGCAGCGCGGTAGGCAGAACTACCATGAAGGCAGTTTGCCGGAGACTTGCTCCGAGTCCCAGGCTGGCCTCGAGGTAGGTTCGTGGAACGGCGGTAAGGGCATCTTCGGTAAGCGTGTAAATGACGGGTATGGCAGCCAGGGCCATGGCCACACCACCCACAAAACCATTCAACCTGCCCGAATAACCAAAAAGATCCTGGAAAAAGGAAGCCAGCACCATGAGTGCGAAGAAGCCGATAACAACTGACGGAAATCCCGCCAGCAATTCAATGGCTGGTTTGATTACTTCCCTAATTGCCGAAGGAGCGAACATGGCGGTATAAATGGCTGCAAGTATGGCAATGGGGGCGGCAAACATTATGGCAATCAGGGTGACTTTCAGCGTTCCCAGAAACAAGGGCAGCAGGCCATACCGGGGGTTGTCCGATACCGGCTGCCAGTCGCGTGAAAGCAAGGTAGAAAGGGCCTGTCTGTTTTCATGACCAACTGGTGCAGTTTCTGTTTCTGTTGCATCGGTTGCATCGGCAGCAAGATCCTCAACGATAACGCCGTAAGGCTCGGGCCTTAGTTCCTCCTCTGTAATTACGCCGTATACTTCGGGTTTCAGCTCCTCAGTGGATTCTTCCGCAAAAGGGTCGTAGGTTTCGGGTTGCAGTGCGCCCCGATGTTCGGAAGTGGCAGTAGCAGTGGCAGCGGCAGTAGCAGTTGCAGCAGCAGGGTTATGTGAATTTTTAAAAATCGGCAGTGTCTCGCGAAAAACAAACACAAATATGAGCACCACAAAGGCAATGGACATAAAAGCCACACCCTTGATGATTTTTTCGGAAATCCAGTCATCCGCCCGGAATTGCTTCTTCAGAATGGAAGCAGCAAATGCGGTGCGGTCTTCCTGTATCTCCGGATCTTTTCTTAGTAGTTTCTTTTTCACGAAATGCGCTTATTGCGTATTACCAATTACCTGACGGGGAAATAGCCTACTTCGGTGATGATCTTCTGCCCGTCGGGGCCCAGGATCCAGTCGACAAATTTTTTCGCTTCACCGGTGGGTTTGTTCCTCATATAGAGATACAGGTAACGGGTGATGGGGTATTGATTTTTGGCAATGGTTTCAGCCGTAGGCATAATGGCGGGGGTGTTTGCATCCTTTTTTACAGCGCAGTGTTTTACACCTTCGGCGTAGGCAGCGCCACCGTATCCGATTCCATATTTATCCTTTTTTACGGCATTCACCACAGCAGCAGTTCCGGGCAGTGTTTGGCAGGCAGCTGCATAGTCGCCTTTTACCACCTCATCTTTAAAAAAGGCATAGGTGCCTGAACTGTTTTCACGGCCATATAACTTGATAGGAGCATCTTCACCGCCAACCTGCTTCCAGTTGGTAATTTTAGCCTGGTAAATGTCGCTCAGCTGCTTTATGGAAAGTTCTTTGACCTTGTTGGATTCGTTGAGGAAAATGGTAATGCCGTCTTTGGCGCAGGGAATTTCAACACCCAGCGTGTTGTAGCGGGCCTTCAGTTTTTCCACCTCGCTTGATTTGATGGGCCGGCTGGAATTGGCAATATCGGTGGTGCCATTAATAAGTGCAGCAATACCAACACCCGATCCGCCGCCGGTAACCTGAATGGAAGATGTAGGGTTCTTTTTCATGTAAATCTCGGCCCAGCGCTGTGCCAGAATGACCATGGTATCGGAACCTTTGATTGTGATTTTGGTTTGCTGAACAAAAGCGGTAGTCGCTATGAACATCACGGCGAGTAATGTATAAAAAGCTATTTTTTTTGTTTTCATTGTTTTCTGTATTGGTTAATTTTTATTTAGTCGTGCAGTCTTCTAGTCTTCTAGTCTTTTAGTCGTGCAGTCATGCAGTCTTGTATCCTGTATCTTGGTTCTACTTGTCTCTTGTCCCTCGTCCCTTGACCCTGCTCTCAAAACCTCGCCTGCACCCGGATACCCAGCACATTGTCTTTTAAATCTTTTTCATACGTTGCATTGGTTTCGTTTTTAGGTATTTCATAATTCAGTGAAAATCGGATGTTGTCGTTCAGGTAATATTGCCAGGCAAGTGTTACGGTATTGTAGTACACATCTTTTCCGGCCTGGTCGCCCGACACCTTGGTATTGGGATCAAAATAATCATAACGGGCCACGAACTGATTCTTTTTACCAATGTTCTTTATAAAGTAGGCGTAGTATCCTGCAAATTCTTTGGTTTTATTGGGATTTGTTTTAGAATCGCCAGCGAAAGCGTTTTTCCCGGCAATGAATTCGCCTTTAAGCGACATGCCGCCCAGGATGTCAAAGAAAGCCTGGAATTCACCACCAAGCCATTGTTTTTTCATGTATGAGCCCGTATTCCCTGAGGTGCTGTCCATCACCTGATCTGCTCCCAGGATGTATTTGTTTTTGGCCATCAGTCCTCCGGAGTAGCCATGGATACCCAGATCAATACCTATTCCTGCCCCGGAAAAATTAAGGGAGTAAATGGCGCGGGCCATGATGTCTTTTTTGGTATCCGCATCTTTCTGTTCTTTGCCTGTAAAGTTGCCGTTGAGTAGCGCCAGTTGCAGTTTCAGCGGCACCTGAACCGGATTGAATTCCAGTTTCGCACCCACTTCGCGTTCACCGGGGTAAATGGTTCTGATGAGCCGGGAGCGTTCAAGCACTTCGCGTTGCCCCGAGGAATATTCCACTTCGTAATTGGGGCGATTAAACTGGCCTGCCCAGAGAGAAAGGGAGCGCAGTTTGGGGAGTGAGGCAACAGCATAGGCGTCTTTCAGCGAAAGGTTGCCGGTACTGAAATCGGGTTGCAATACAAATTTCAGACCATCGGCTGCTTCATAGGTGAATTTTACCCGGGCCCTGCGGATATAAAAGGTATTATCGGGGTCGTTGGTCTTGACCAGGTCTTCCTGGTAACTTTCAAACTGGGTTTGTATATAACCCGACACCTTAATTTTAGTCAGCTTGCCCAAATCGGTTTCATTCAGAGCTACGCGCTCATCGATTGCGTTCAGTTTACCGTTAAGCTGCTCCATTTTCTCCTGCAGTGTATCCGCAGTAATTTGTGAAATGCCTGGCAGTGCAAAGGCAATCGTCAAAAAAATGATTAAAATTTTCTTCATATCTGATAATTGAGTTTATGATTTTTTGTCAGGTACAAAGTTCCTGTTGTATTGTTAAACACGCATTTCACTTGCATTAAGAATGTGTTACAGGTTGTGTGATTATTCGTTACAATCCGCCACAAAGGTTATACCCGGGTGTTACAGGGGTATTTCCCCAATGTTAAGTTTATGTTACAATTATAAAGGAGCCCTCCGCAAATCTCAGGATGAGCTTATGTGATAATTACGTCACAATTTTGTAATATTACCGTAACCCGGGCAGCCTATATTTGCTGATTACCTATAAATTGAAAACTATGGATCTGAATACCCGAATTCATATACTTGTTGTAGAAGACGAAGAAGATATCTGTGAGATTTTGAAGTTTAACCTGGAATCAGAAGGATATCAGGTAGATACGGTTAATTCGGGAGAAGAAGCGCTGGGTTTGAAACTGGAGCAATACCAGTTATTTCTCCTGGATATCATGATGAAAGGTATATCCGGGTTGAGGCTGGCAGATGAGATCAGAAAGAACAGAAAGTTGGCAACTCCGGTTATGTTCATCACAGCAAGGAGTTCCGAAAATGACAAGATTACGGGTTTTTCCGTAGGTGCAGATGATTATATTACCAAGCCTTTTTCAGTTAAGGAAGTTACAGCCAGGATAAAGGCCGTGTTGCGCCGTTCAGAAAAGAAAGCAGTGGATGGCTCACGTGAAGAAGGCACGATTGCAGTATCGGGACTGGAACTGGATTTGGATAAGAAGCGACTTTCTGTTGATGGTGTTAAGAAAGATCTGACCCCTATTGAATTCCAGATATTACATATGCTGATGAAGAGTCCCGGCAGGATATTTGGGCGGGATCAGCTCCTTGACTCGGTTTGGAAGGATGTTCAGGTTACCGATCGCACGGTTGATGTGCATATCACAAGACTGCGAAAGAAACTGGGGGGTTATGACAGACATCTTGTTACGCGGAAAGGATATGGATATTGTTTTGAGGTTGAATAAAAGCGTTTATGAACATCATTCCAACATATAACAGAAGATGGCTGATTTTTATACTGTCCTTCTTTTTTGTATTCACTACCGTTCTTTTGCTTTTTGAGTACCGTCACGAAAAGAGATTCAGGGTAACCGCCTTAAATGAAAAATTAGATGGGTACGCGGAACTTGTTGAAAACTACATGATTCAACATGGGATCGCAGGGGATGCCACGTATCAGAATTTGGATTCCCTGGCTGCACTGATCCGGAAGGATGAGGTTCGAATAACGCTGATAGACCGGGAAGGAAAGGTGTTATTCGACTCCAAGGTTAAAAAAGTAAATGAAATGGAAAACCATTTGTTGCGCCCGGAGATCCAGCAGGCAGTGGATAAGGGTTTCGGAACAGACATCCGCATTTCAGGCTCCACAGGCATCAGGTATTATTATTATGCAAAAAACTATTCGGGTAAGATCATCAGGGTTTCAACCATTTATGATGTCAGCGCAAAGAAGTTTATCCAACCTGATCGGGTATTTCTGTTTTTAATGATGCTCATTGTTCTTGCGGCCTCCTTTTCTATTGTGCTGATAACTGATAAATTCGGGAAATCGATCCGTGCTTTGCGCGATTTCACGCTCAAGGCGCTCTCAAACAAGCCTATAGAAGGTGCCATTGAATTCCCTGAAAATGAACTGGGCTTTATTGGTCAGGATATTATTGAGATTTTCCGGAAACTAAATAATACCAAGGAAGAGCTTCTTTCTGAAAAGTCAAAACTGATCAGGCATCTGAATATGCGTGATGAAGGCATTGCTATTTTTAACCGGGACAGTCAGGCAGTAACCAGCAACAATCATTTCATTCAATACATCAACCACATCAGCGATGCGCGGATATTTACAGCAGATGAATTTTTCAGAATCAGTGAATTCAAACCCATCTTTACTTTTATCAACAAATACCTGAATAATTCCAGCATCAGCCTTGCAGATTACCAGCCGGCCTATGAAATTACGCTTAACAAAGGGGGAAAGTATTTTTCTGTAAAAAGCATCGTATTTCAGGACAGGAGTTTTGAGGTTTCAGTAAATGATATAACCAAGCCCACCAAAAGGAAGAAACTCAAGCAGCAGATCACTGAGAATCTTGCTCATGAGCTCAAAACACCGGTGAGCTCAATCAAGGGATTTCTGGAGACAGTTTTGCAGGGTAACACGGACACGTCAAGAACCATGGATTATCTGCAAAGGGCCTATTCACAGACGTGCCGGCTTGCCGACCTCATTAATGATATATCCATGCTCACCAAGATAGAAGAGGCCTCAAGTCTTTATCATATTGAAAAAGTCAACCTGAGTGAGTTAATCAATGATTTGACCGGCGAAATTCAACCCAGACTTGATGAAAATGAAATCACACTGCTCGTAAAAATTCAAGAGAACCTTATTATTGAAGGTAACCAGGGGTTGCTGTATTCTGTTTTCCGCAATTTGTTGGATAATGCCATTAATTATGCCGGTAGAAACATTACCATTCGAGTCGAGAACTACACACAGGACAGCAATTTTCAGTATTTTTCATTTTCCGACACCGGCATAGGTGTTCCGGAAGATGATCTGCCCAGGCTTTTTGAACGTTTTTATAGGGTTGACAAAGGACGCGACCGGAAGAAAGGCGGAACAGGCTTGGGGTTGGCGATTGTAAAGAATGCAATACATTTTCACAAAGGGGATATTTCAGTTAAGAACCGCGCCGGAGGCGGGCTGGAATTTTTATTCACCTTGTCGAAGGATTTGAGGGCAACAGATAACGAGTAGCAGTTAGAGCGGCACTGGTTTCTATTTTTCTTTTATCTTTACGCCGGAGGATATTATGGAAGTAATTTACAAGGCCGCTCCTTTGGCAGCGAGAATTGCCGCATTCCGACAGGAAGGAAAATCGATCGGATTTGTGCCCACCATGGGCGCATTGCATGAAGGTCATTTATCGCTTGTACGGTTCAGCCGGCAGCAGAATGACATTACGGTGGTGAGTATTTTTGTGAACCCCAACCAGTTCAATGACAAGTCGGACCTGGAACGGTATCCCCGCATGCCGGAAAAAGATGGAGCCCTGCTGGAACACGCCGGATGTGACCTGTTGTTTATGCCCGATGTAGATGAGATATATCCCGAGCCGGATACGCGTGTTTTTGATTTCGGCGGTCTCGATCAGGTGATGGAAGGAAAACACAGGCCCGGCCATTTCAATGGCGTGGCCCAGGTAGTAACCCGGCTTTTTGACCGTGTGAAACCCCACCGGGCCTATTTCGGACTCAAGGATTTTCAGCAGCTGGCCATTATCCGCAAGGTGGTATCCGATTTGCAGTATCCGGTTGAAATTGTATCGTGCCCCATTGTGCGCGAATGTGACGGCCTGGCCATGAGTTCAAGGAACATGCTGTTGCCTGCTGAGGAAAGAAAACGGGCACTTGTTTTGTCAAAATCACTTTTCAAGGGCAGGGAAAGAATGAAGCAGGGACTTACCGTTGTTGAAGTAAAGAAATTTGTGGAAGACCAGATTCATTCCGCTGAAGGTGTTGACCTGGAATATTTTGAAATCATTGACGGCACAACACTGCTGCCTGCGCGGAACTGGAACACCGGACCGGATGTGATCGGCTGCATTGCAGCCCGGGTAGGGAAGGTACGACTCATAGACAATATCAATTTTTCTTCGTAATTTTATGCTTATGCAGATAGAAGTACTGAAATCAAAGATACACCGGGTTACGGTCACCGAAGCCAACCTCAATTACATGGGAAGCATCACCATTGATGAAAACCTGATGGATGCCGCCAACCTGATTGAGAATGAAAAGGTGCAGGTGGTGAACATCAACAACGGGGAGCGACTGGATACTTATGTAATCAGGGGTCAGCGCGGCACGGGGGTGATTTGTCTGAATGGTCCTGCTGCCCGCAAAACGGCAGTTGGCGATGTCGTCATCATCATGTCATACGCCACCATGGATTTTGAGGAAGCAAAGCGCTTCAGGCCGGTGATCATATTGCCGGACACTGCTACCAACATATTGAAATAAAGCAAAATGCCCAAACTGGCAGTCATACAGGAGAAAATTCTTTCGGGCGATCGGCTCGACCGGTGGCTTGCGGTTTCGCGCTTTAAAGGAAGAAAGATCGTTTTTACCAACGGTTGTTTTGATGTGCTGCACCGGGGGCATATTACCTACCTGGCCAAGGCTGCTGCACTGGGTAATGCCCTGGTAATCGGACTGAATACCGATGCTTCGGTGAAAAGGCTTAAGGGCCCGTCGCGTCCGTTACAGGATGAGGATACCCGGGCGCTGGTTTTAGCTTCACTCAGTTTTGTGACCGCAGTTGTACTTTTTAATGAGGATACGCCCTACGACCTGATCAAAAAGGTTCAGCCGGATGTGTTGGTAAAAGGGGGCGAATATAAGATTGAAGATATTGTTGGGTATGATGTGGTTAAGGGTAAGGGCGGTACGGTGCTTACCATTGATATGGTGGAAGGATTTTCGAGCACCGGAATCATTCAGAAAATGAAAGGCAGCACGTAATGGCCAAAACCAAAACGGTTTTTGTATGCCGCAATTGCGGCAACGAATCGTCCAAATGGATCGGGAAGTGCCCGGGTTGCGGGCAGTGGAATACCTATGCAGAGGAGGCCGTAGTGAAAACCAGCGGGATTGCGGATATGCGGTTTGCTGAATCAAATGCGGTTCCGGTAAGGCTGCATGAGGTTGACCACAAAAGCCAGCCCCGGCTGGATACCCAAACCGGAGAGTTGAACAGGGTGCTGGGGGGCGGACTGGTGCGGGGTTCGGTGGTGCTCATTGGCGGAGAGCCGGGCATTGGGAAGTCGACACTGGCGCTTCAGGTTGCCCTGGCCATGAGCAATTACAAGGTTTTGTATATATCGGGT
This sequence comes from uncultured Bacteroidales bacterium, assembly GCA_964438935.1. Taxonomy (GTDB): domain Bacteria; phylum Bacteroidota; class Bacteroidia; order Bacteroidales; family UBA10428; genus UBA5072. The sequence continues at coordinate 3,171 of CAYTNC010000053.1, read as the reverse complement.
GAGGAGAGCGTGCAACAGATCAGCATGCGGGCTGCACGCATCGGCAGTAAAAACGACAACTGCTATGTGTTGAGTGAAATCTCGCTTCAGAATATTTTCAACCAGTTGCAGCAAATGAAGCCCGACATCCTGATCATCGATTCAATACAGACTCTTCAGGATGAAACACTCGAATCATCTCCGGGCAGCATATCCCAGATCAGGGAATGTGCCGGTAAGCTGATGAAATATGCCAAGGAAACCTCCACACCGGTATTCCTGATTGGCCACATCACCAAGGATGGTACGCTGGCCGGACCAAAGATACTGGAGCACATTGTGGACACGGTGTTGCTGTTTGAAGGCGACCAGCATTACCTCTACCGGATACTCAGGGCCTCCAAGAACCGTTTTGGAGCCACGGCCGAGCTGGGGATCTTTGAAATGCTGAACGACGGACTGCGGGAGGTAACCAATCCTTCTGAGGTGCTGATCAACAATAACAACGAAGGTCTAAGTGGAATTACCACGGCAGCTACCATTGACGGTATCAGGCCTTTTCTGATTGAAGTGCAGGCCCTGGTAAGCACTGCCGCCTATGGAATGCCACAGCGCGTTTCAACCGGTTATGATGTGCGCAGACTGAATATGTTGCTGGCCGTTTTGGAACGCAAGGCCGGGTTTAAGCTGGCCACGCGCGATGTCTTTCTGAACCTGGCGGGCGGGTTGCGGGTTACCGATCCGGCACTCGACCTGGCTGTAATAGGGGCTGTTATTTCATCGGGAGTAGACAAGCCAGTAGCCAAAAAGACCTGTTTCAGTGCCGAAGTGGGATTGTCGGGGGAGATCAGGCCCGTGAACCGCATTGAAACCCGCATTCGCGAAGCCGGCAGACTGGGCTTTACGAGCATTGTAATATCCGGCGCCTACGACAAAATCAATATGCCCGGCAAGGAGCACATCAAAGTAATTAAGGTGAACCGGGTGGATGAGGCGTTGAAGCAGTTATTTAGTAAAGAGACCTGATGTGCTGATATGCTGATGTGCTGATGTGGTCCTGGTTTGTATCAATTGCCCGGAGGGCATATGGTATTGTAGAAAATCAAATAGCATGTTGCCCTTATACCGCGGAGCGGTTATGGTATATAAAGATGGCATCTTGCTTTCCAAAACCATAACCGCTCCGCGGTAAAGGATATGTGACCTACAAAAATTGCTACAACACTATAACCGCTCCGCGGTATAGAACACACATTTGGGAAAAAATAACTTGACAAATTGAAAATTTCAAGACCTGCCTGCCGGCAGGCAGGTTTGAAGAATGGGTTTCAATTTTCAAATTATCACATTTTCAAATTCTCGAATTGAATTCTCACCATTCATTCTCATAAATATACCCATCCGTTTCGCTTCGGGTAGCAACATCGCTGCAATTGGGAATGGGCGGCATACCCGGAGGCATTTGGAATACATCGGACTGGGTGATTCCCAGAGATTTGTCTTCATACACCTTGGTCATAAAAAGCGCATAGATGGGCAGGGCCATAGTGGCACCCTGTCCCAGGGTCAAACCGTCGAAGTGTACCGAACGGTCTTCAGCTCCAACCCAGCCTCCGGCAACCAGTTTGGGGGCAATGCCGATCATCCAGCCGTCGGAGTGGTTCTGAGTGGTGCCTGTTTTGGCAGCAATCTGGGCAGTGAGGTGGTACCTGTACCGAAGCCGGACGGCGGTGCCAAAATTAGTAACCCCTTCCATCAGGTTCAGCATCAGGTAGGCAGTTTGTTCGCTAATGGCTTCAATGCGTTCAGGTTGAAATTCCGCCAGCACGTTGCCGTTTTTATCCTCGATGCGGGTGATGTAAACGGGCCTTGTATGTACACCTTTGTTGGCCATAGTTGCATACGATGAAATCATTTCGGCTACCGTCATGTCGGAGGTGCCATAAATCATGGACGGAACCGGATCGATGTAACTGGTGATTCCCATTTTATGGGCAAGATCGGCTATGGGTTTCGGATTGTACTGCTTGATCAGCCAGGCAGAAATGTTGTTTTCGGAGGTGGCCAATCCCCATTTCAGTGTCCTCCACTGGTCGAGGTCTTCCTTACGACCGCTGCTTTTGGGAGTCCATGTAGAATCAAGCACCTTAAATGTTTGTGTGATATTGGGGATTTCGGTACATGGGTTCATTCCTTCCTGCATGGCCAGAATATAAAGAAAGGGCTTAAAGGTGGATCCGGCCTGACGTTTGCTTTGGGTAACGTGGTCGTATTTGAAGGCGGCAAAATCAACACCACCCACATAGGCTTTCACATATCCGCTGACAGGGTCCATAGCCATAAAGCCCGATCGGAAGAAATGTTTATAATATTTTAGGGAATCGTAGGGCGACATGATTGTGTCGATGGTGCCCCTCCAGCTAAAAACCTTCATGGGTACAGCTTTCTGGAATTCCTTGAGGATCTGGCTGGTTGTTTTCCCCTGGTTTTTCAGGATGCGGCCGCGGTCGGAGTTCAGCATGGCGCGGTACATGATTCTCTGAATGGCATCATCATTCAGGTCGCGTGAGAAAGGAGCACGCTTTGATTTTCTTTTTTCCTTAAAAAATTCAGGCTGCAGAAATCCTCCTATGTGCTCCGCAACGGCTTCTTCAGCATATTGCTGCATTTTCGAATTCACCGTGGTGTAAATTTTCAGTCCGTCGGTATACAGGTTATAGGGAGTGCCATCGGGTTTTTTATTTTTGTTGCACCAGCCAAACAGTGGATCATTGGCCCAGCGGAGCGAATCTTCGCGGTAACTTTCGTAGTCTTCATAATTCTTCCTTTTGGGTTCACGGCTGTTCAGAATCCGGTGTACGTATTCGCGGAAGTATGTGGCAAGACCCTGGTCGTGCGAAATGCGCTGGAATTTGAGGTTGAGTGGTAAGCCTTTCAGCGAGTCGGCCACTTCCTTATCAAGATAATCTCTGTCGACCATGAGGTCCATCACCAGATTCCGGCGGTTCCAAACCCGCTTTACCTTGTTCGAATCATTGGGGTTGTAGTAGGCGGGGTTTTTAGCCATACCCACCAGCATGGCCGATTGTTCCACGGTGAGGGAATCCGGAAACGTGCTGAAATATACCTGGGCAGCAGATTTGATGCCAACAGCCTGGTTGATGAAATCGCACTGGTTGAAGTACATGGTGA
>CAYTNC010000052.1:0-14775 GCA_964438935.1 uncultured Bacteroidales bacterium | reverse complement strand
GTTCGGTGTTCGGTGTTCGGTGTTCGGTGTTCGGTGTTCGGTGTTCGGTGTTCGGGTTTTACTGCTACTGCCACTGCCGCTAGTCTTGGCTCTTGGCTCTTGGCTCTTAGCTCCTGGCTCTCTTCCTCAATACCGCCTCTCCAACTCCGCGCCCCTGAAATAATGCAGCAGGATTTCCTGATAGGGGTATCCCTTTGCACCCATAACCGCAGCGCCAATCTGGCAAAGCCCTACACCATGTCCCCACCCCGCTCCGCGCAGCACAAAGACGAGCGAGTTGTCGTCAGCCACTTTCTCAACCACAAATGCCGAACTGTATAAATGTGTTTCCGAAAGCGCTTTCCGTATCTGAAGCTCCTTGCCAATTACCAGGGTCTTGGTTGTACCTGTTATCCGCAACCTGATGATTCGCCCCGAAACACCACGCTCCACAGGAGTCAGGTCGCTTATGGCACCAAAATCAATCCCAATTTTGCGTTTAATCAGTTCACCCAGTTCTTCGCCGGAATAACTGACCTTCCAGCGGTAAAAATCACGGGTAGTCTGATCATAATCATTGAGTACCTGTGACAGTATTGACTTGTCGTTTGTATTGCAGAAAGCCGGAGGTTCCGAGAGAATCCATTTCGCGGCTTCCGTTTCATTGCTCAGATCAGCCCCTGCCATCGGATGCATTCCGGCATTGTCTGCCACACGCTGCAAATACGGATGATTTACCGGTTCCCATACATTGCCGAATAGTTCCGTAACACCCCCGCAGCATTTTGAAAAGCGGGTATCACAAATCTTGTTCTGATATACCAGCACTTCACCTGATGTTTCACGCACTGCCTGTTCAACAAGCGGTGAAGAAGCCCGGGTAATTCCCTGGTAACGCTGGCAATGATCATCGGCGCAGACATCAAAATCGTCATGATCCTCGCGATCGAACCAAACGATCAATTCGTTTTCACTTTGATGAGTCGACTGATACTTTCTTTGTTGTCCGCGGATCTGCCGGCCTTTTTCAATCTGGGCCAGCAGCCAGCCACGCGATATTACGGCATGCGCCTTAAGCATTTCAGGCGAAGAAGTTGCACTCATCTCCGAGGAGATCACGCTTACCAGGTAATCCTCCACCGGCAATACGTTAATGGCCGTCAGGCCCTCCTTTGTGATCTTCAGATGAAGACTGCCCCCAAACAACTGATCTTCCTGTTTTTGCCAGTGGAACCCAATTCCAATGGTAACATCAAAAAGCCTGAAACCTGCTTCTCCGTAATTCACCGGGGTGAGAAAAAAATCCTCCAGCAACTCCGTTTTGCCTTGTGCATCCTGAATCACGATCAATCCCTCCCTGAGTGTGGCAGCATACTTTCCCGCAAGATATTCATGCTTATGTGCGTCAACATAGTTGCCTTTCAGCTCAAACCGGATGACCTGGCTGGTCATAATGCCCACCTGTATAACCGGTATGTCGTTCATAAATCCCGGTTTATTAACTGGCTGATAATCCTGTTTACCATACCACTATCTGTTACAACCTGATTATATATGTCTTTTATATCATTAACTGTGATGTTATTGAAATCGTTTTCGCGCGGCATGATGAGGACACCACTCATGTCAATGCTGGCCGGGCTGAGCAGAATCTGTTTTTCTGCGCTTTCGAAGTATTGCGAAGGCCGGTGCTTTTTCCGGGGAAAAACATGAACCACCCAATCCCCACCGGTATGATAAGCCAGCACATTCATCATGGGCTCTTCCACGGTGTTCATTTCACGCTGCAAAACAAGGTAAAGACGGTCAAAAAATCTTTCCAGGTCATTTCTGTCAGCCCCCATGAATGTAATGGGATAGCGCAGGTAATCGTTCCATCCGAATAATTCAACGCCCCCTGCACCTGCAACCCGGCGGGTGTTGCGCATGGCATTAAAATCGCGTACCACAGGCAATTCTTTTTTCTCCACTGCCTGGAAATGAAAATGATCAGGTGCAGAAGCACCGCAACGCGGGCCATTGTATATTAGTGCAAAGTCCTGCAGATAAGCGGCAAGATTCAACATAACACCGAATCTTCCTCTGATTTCCTGGGGTTGATGCCCAACAGCAGGTATCGTGAAATGCTTTTCAAATACCGGGTATGGATTTACCAATATCAGATAGTCCTCTTCAAATGGTAGTTCTCGTTGTTCGGCAGGTCTGTTTTGTCTGCACAGAAAACAGGGCCTTTCACGTATTGCTTTTTCATCCACCCGGGCCGATGATGAAATGATCCGCCGGGGATTAAACTGAGCCTCGATGGTGTATCCACTGAAGGCAAAAGATTGCTGCCTTACCTGCCGCAAGTCGTTATAATGTTCCCGGGCCATGTCCCAGTTGCCAAGTTGTTGCTGAAAGAATGTATTTAGTGCCGACTGATGGTAAGTACTCATAGTATCCCTGTTAAACCAATTGACCCTCCTGAATGTATTTTTGTCTGGCTTTGAATTCAATGGTCCGTATCTTATCCTTGTAAAAATTATGTTGGTTCATTTTACTTATATCCAGTGAGGCATCTGTATTTTCTTCCCACCTGCGGCATAAATACAAGGGTTCATAAATGCGGCCAATCTGATAAAAACGACTGATGGCAAGTCCCACAGCATAATCTTCACCATAACTCACATTGGGGAAACCAATGGTGCGTAGTACCGGTGTATAGAATGCGCGGGGAGCTCCCAGTCCGTTAATTCGCAGTGCATTGTTACGGCCGTTTTCAGGGGTCCATTCGCGGTGGTCAATGATTCCCGGCGGAATCTCCTCAAGTTTGAAGTTGACCATGCGGTATGACCCTACCAACATGGCACAATGCTGCTGGTAGAATGCTTCAACAACTTGTGAGAGCACGTTATTGCTGATATACAGATCATCGCTGTCGAGTTGTACGGCAAATTTTCCGCACTGCGGGTGAAATACCGCTTCATTCCAGCATCCTCCTATTCCCAGGTCACTTCGTGATGGAATCAGGTGTAGTATCCGTTTGTCCTTTTTTGCATAGGATTTGACTAATTCTGTTGTTCCGTCATTGGAATGGTTGTCCACTATGATCAGGTTAATCGGGAAACCGGTTTCTTGCACAAGTACCGAAGCAATGGCATCGCCAATGGTTCTGACCCGGTTTTTTACCGGTATGACAACTGACGCTTCCGTGTTGAAATGGGCTTCACCGAATCTGACCTGGCGAAATACAGGCTCAAGCCAGGCGCCTGTTTCCTTCAAATGCTGCGTGCAGGCCTGTTCCATTTCAAGCTGTACTTCCCGGTTTCTCGGGTTAACATAATCAAACAATTTCTCCCCCGATTTCCGGACATCCTGTTCAACTTGTGTATAAAGAAATTCAGCTATTCTGAAAACAGCATATTTCTGCGAAAGTTTCAGCCTCAAATCATAAAGGCCGGCAAACCGGTATGATTCTTTCATACGTGATGTGGTTTCAAGAAAAGCTGGTGTTTCAAAAAGCAGGAGCGATCCGAAATTGAAATCATCACGAAGGCTTCCATCCTGGTACTCGTTAACAGGATTGGGCATGAGCCGGTCTTCCTTTTGAGCAAAATAGTCGGAGTAAGTCAGTCCTGCAAAGGTATCTTCAGCCACACCAAGCATCCTTACCATTGAGTAAGCGCCCAGTTTTAGCGGCAGGGTTGAGGTGTACCACAACAGGTAATCGGTTTTTGCATGCAGGGCAATTTTACGGATAGTTTCTGAAGAGAACAGCGCGTTAATGGGGATGGTGCTCACTCCTGGCGGGAGTTCCGGCATAGGCAAATCCTGATTTGTCAGCACGTAGATATTCTTTTCCAGTCCGGCTGCATTGAACTCAGCCAGAGTTTGTTTCAGGTGCAGGGGATTGTCGGCAGGGAGAAATACAGTGATTCGGGTGTTCATATGAAATTATGGCTTAAAGAAAAGCATGATATTTTTAATGAGCAGGTTTCGTTGTTGTTCGTCAGTAATGGTTTCAAAGGGAAAACCAAGCACCACTGTCCGGTAATTCCCTTTGTAAGCCGTGCCGGCACTGGCATTACCCGACAAATACCGGCAAATTCCGAATGAACCATTGCAGGGTTCAATGGCATCGGGGGATTCAACCCTGTAAATGGAGGCATGGTTTTGCGTATTGAAGAAGATTTCTTTGGGAAAGAGATTCATGCCTCTGCCCCGATCGGTTGCATAAACCTGTCCTACCTGTGTGGCGTGACTTGTGCGCCAGGTATAACGCAGTACATCCCTTGCAAATCGCAAAGCCATTGAGTCGTTGTTTTCAACCATATCAGTACCAATATGAGAGCCTGAAACAAATACATTTCCTCCCTGTTGTGTAAAACGACTGATTGCCTTAATTATTTCAGGAGTAAAAACCCGGAATTCACTTATCTGGCTATCGCCTATTGCCGGCGTTCCCCGCTCTTCACCGAAAATAATATCCGCGGTCCGGTAAGGCCGTAGGTCAAAACCAGGTGATCCAAAAACCTCATCGCTTACCGAAATAAAAGAATACCCGGCATCGCGCAAAGCCTTACCGTGGATGTATGGGAAATTGAATGTATTACCCGGTACCTGTTGGGTTTCCATACTGGCATAACTGGCGCCCCATCCCTGGCTGTCATCGTGGAGCCATTCCGAGTTCCGGTTGAAATCGTATTGAGTTCCCGAAAAACCGTACTCATTTCCATAGGCAACGCCTTCATCTTCCCACCAGGCAATTCCTGCCATATCGCCCCGGTCAAAAAACGAGGGAGCACAGATCCGGTCAAAGGCATTTACAATGAGTACGGGGACCTTCTCTTCCGGTAATAAAGAAACCGAAAGTATTTCCCCGGGCAGGCTTTCGCCACCCTGATTCAATGCAGTAACTTTGAAACTATAAATTGTTTTCCAATTGTTTAGCGTGATCAGCAAAGAAGTGTCGGCGGTATAGGTTCCCGGGGCAAAACCTTGCCCTTCTTCCTTCACATATACTTTATAGCCAGCCGGCATGGCAGTGGGCTCAAGCCGATCCGCAACAGGCTGCCAGCTTAATCGGATCATGCGTTCGCCGGCGATTTCAGCCGACATGTGATCGGGTGGCAAGGGTTGTACCACAGGGTTAACGCCCTCCCCTGCTGCCAGGTACTTCAAGATGCCTTTATAAACGGACCGGGAAACCAGGAACCTGAAACGCGGATCGAGTCCGAAGCGCATATCAGCCAGGTTTTGGTGCGAGAGCAATTCAAGCAGCATCACCGGAACAACGGGTCGCCAGGCTTCGGAATACTCCCGGTCCCACAGCCCCCTGCGTGTCCACTCCGGATTACATGTTTGTCTGATATCTTCCACCACCTGGGTTTGAATCATATCGGCCAGATCCCTGCCAGCCAGCTTTGATCTGCCATCGGGAAAAATGCCGTTGTTACGTACCGTGCTGTAAATGCCCAGTGTGCCAATAACCGAATCGTTTGCAGTAACACCTGCATCTGTATGAAAGGCAAATGCCAGATCAACAGGGATGTTCATACCCCCAATGTACTTATCGGTATACTGGGGACGCGCATTGCCGATGAGGAAATTCACCCATTCACCACGTGACATGTAATCGTCATTATAATCGCTCCTGCCCGCATTCAGGCTATAAACGATACTGTCGGGCATTCCGGCAAACTGAAGGTAATACCTTGATCCTTCAGCCCATCTGGGTTTTCCGCTTAGCTTATACCGGTATTCCGGGCTGCCTTCGCTGATCTCACCGCCTGATAAAGGTTTGCGGGCTACATTACCCATGCCTCCTCCAAATTTAACAGCATCAGAAGTAATTGTACCCAATCCGCTGCCTGCGGCAACACTTACTGAACCTAAAGCATGGTTCACACCCTGTAAAAAGGTAAAGGTACCCAGGTAAATCCAGGTGCCTGCTCCCATGGTTTGGTTAACAAGGAAATGTGCTTTACCGCCGGCATAGCTTACCTCGTAAATGACTTCGCTGAGATTACCAGGCGTTTTGGCATAACTGACATATACGGCATAATCACCCGATGCCGGAATATCCGGAACATAGATGAGCGCAGCGCTATCGCCGGGTGATGTTGAGATGGAAAGACTGGTACCCAACTGAAACGGATTCTGTCCCGGATAAATGGTATCTGAAGGCAGGAATCCCGGTAATGAATCAGCCCAGTTCATCACACCGTTCCTGATAACCAGGCGTGAACTGTCCTGAACCAGGTCGTTATCAACAATTACCTCATGCTCCTGAGTATCCCTTTCCCTTGGCATGAGCACAACAGCTCCTGCATTCTCAAGCATCGGAACCAAAAAAGCCGAGGTAAATGACCAGGGCAGGACATCTTCTACCGTTTGCCATAACCTGGCGCGCTGCCATTGCCAGCGGTCAAGCTCCTGGTCGAAAAACAATCCGTGACTGGGCCACAGGGCAATATGTTTTCCGCTTAAACCTGAGCTGAATTGCGGTTTTTCCATATTTACCACAAGGGGCTTGCCTGCAACAGGCAATGGCATCCGGCCGCGATCGTAAAGTGATTTGTTTTCCCGAAAGGCATTGGGGATATATTCCTCAATTCTCCTTCCCCTGGCCCAGCACTGAACCTGGTAATCGCGAAAAGAACGACCCAGGCCGCCAAGTATTTTGTTGTTGATATCTTTTACCCATGCTGGTCTGACAGGGATATGGGTAACCGAAGGACCCAGATAGCAGTCGATCCGGTTGGAAAGCCTGTTAACTTTAATGCTGTCAACACCTACCTTGCCCAGGTATCTCCAATCATTGAAGAGATCCGATATAAACTGTGCGTTTCGCATGGCCTTATGTTCCAGCCGAACCGACTTCCTGTCGGTTTGTTGCCCGTATGCAGCCAAATGCAAACAGGAACAAGCCAGTAGCAAAATCACAAAATTTAAGATACCGCGCATTGATCCAGTATTAATGAAATGCATGATAGCCTGCCTTACCTGCCAGACGTAACCATGGATAAAAATAGTAACTTTCAGAACATAGTAACCGAAAAGCTTTCAACATAACCCGTCCTTCTTCCTTCTTCCTTTTTATTATCTTTGTACCACAACAAAGTACGAATGAAACTCATTGCCGACAGCGGGTCAACAAAAACCGTATGGTGCCTTATAAATAAAAGTGCTGAACCGGTTGCATCATGCACCACCACAGGAATCAACCCAATGTATCAGGACGGGGAAACCATTCTGAAAATGCTGCAACAGGAATTCACGCTTCCCATGGAATCGCCCCTTGAAATTTTCTTTTACGGGGCCGGGTGTATCAGCCAGGACATGAACCAGATTGTCATGAATGCTTTAAAAAGCTTTTTCAATTGCCAGGCTGTGACGGTTGATACCGACCTGCTGGGGGCAGCGCGCTCGCTTTGCGGGGATCGTGAAGGCATTGCCTGCATATTGGGCACCGGCTCCAATTCATGTTTTTATAACGGCCGTGAAATCGCTTCAAATGTAAGTCCCCTGGGATATGTTTTAGGCGATGAAGGCAGCGGCGCAGTTATTGGCCGCAAATTAATTGCCGATGTACTTAAAAATCAGCTCCCTGAGCATATTGTTTCTTCGTTTTACAATACTTGTAAGTTAAGCCGGCAGCAGATTATGGAACAGGTATACAAAAGGCCGTTCCCCAACCGTTTCCTGGCACAATTTACAGGGTTCATACACCGCAACCTGCATGAACCTGAACTATACAACCTGGTAAAAACAAGCTTCACCGAGTTTTTCAGCAGGAATGTGAGTCAATATACCAGGGCTCATCAGCTCCCGGTACATTTCACCGGTAGCATAGCTTTTCATTTCAGCGAATTGCTTCGTGAAACAGCAGAGAAAGAGGGTTATTCCATTGGAAGTATCACTGAAAATCCCATGCAAGGTTTGATACTTTACCACATAATAAACACACACCGGGATGAATAAGGCCACTAAAAAGAAAGCTCCGCCGGTGCAAAGTGTTACCGAATCACCATCGCAATTCAGGGACCTTGAAAAGATGTCGGTATCTGAAATAATCACCCACATCAATCAGGAGGATGCTGCTGTTCATAAAGCCGTGCGTGAAGTGCTGCCCCAAATTGAGATTCTGATCAACCAGGTTCTTCAGAGGATGCAGCAGGGTGGCCGATTGTTTTACCTGGGAGCCGGAACCAGCGGCAGGCTGGGTGTGCTTGATGCCTCAGAACTACCACCAACATTTGGAGTACCGTATGGTTTGGTTACCGGCCTGATTTCAGGTGGCGACGTGGCCTTAAGAAAAGCCGTTGAAAATGCTGAGGACAACCCCGATAAAGCCTGGGAAGAGCTGCTTATAATGGGCATACATAAAACTGACTCGGTCATCGGCATTGCCGCATCCGGAACAACACCCTACGTGATTGGCGGGATTCAGAGGGCACGGGAGTGCGGTATTCTTACCGGTTGTATCACCTGCAATCCCGGATCGCTGCTCGCCAAAGCGGCGGAATATCCTGTTGAAGCCATAGTGGGTCCCGAGTTTGTTACCGGTAGCACACGCATGAAGGCAGGCACAGCGCAAAAAATGATTCTAAACATGATCTCTACCACGCTGATGATCAAACTCGGCAAGATTAAAGGAAATAAGATGGTGAATATGCAGCTGACCAACAAAAAATTAATAGCAAGAGGCAGCCGCATGCTCATGGAAGAACTTTCCGTTGATTATGAAAGCGCCCGCGAACTGTTGCTCAAATATGGTTCGGTTAAAAAGGCCCTCGATGCCAGCCGATAATCTTGTAGCCGCAGTATTTTTCTTATCCCCATTTTTGTAGTATTTTTAAGGCCTCAACCGTTAATATATCGGATCATGAAAGTGCTTAAATTTGGTGGTTATGCCATTGGTTCCGCCGAGAATATCCTTAGGGTAAAACAAATAGTGGAATCACAGAAAGAGCCTGTAGTAATAGTAGTATCAGCGTTTCACGGGATCACAGACAAGCTTCTCGAGCTTTCTTCAGCTGCTGCATCAAGGGACATGAACTTTTTCAGGTTGCATACAGAAATTGAAAATAAGCATGTGGAGATCATCACCAGTTTGTTTGAAGAGCCATTGCGCGATCAGGTATTGTCAAAGATCAGTGTTTGGCTTAAAGATCTGATCAGCATTATTAACGGCGTTTATCAGTTGAACGACCTGACACCAAAAATTCAGGACAAGATTCTCAGCTTTGGGGAGATCATGTCAACTTATATTGTGAGCAAGGTAATTGATAATGCCGAGGTACTCGATGCCAAGCTGCTGATAAAAACTGACGATAATTACGGTAATGCCCACGTGAACGCCCCGTTGACTGACCGGTTGATCCGGGCCCAGTTTAACAATTACAAAAAAACAGGTATAGTACCCGGCTTTATTGCCAGCAGCGAACGCAGCCACATTACCACACTGGGAAGAGGCGGATCAGATTATACCGCAGCTATTATTGCGGCGGCACTCGAGGTTAACAAACTCGAAATATGGACCAATGTAGATGGTTTTATGACCGCTGACCCCAATAAGGTAAAAAAAGCGCTGGCCATTGAACGTCTGAGTTATGCCGAAGCCATGGAACTATCGCACTTTGGCGCCGAAGTAATATACACACCCACCATTCATCCGGTATACCGGAAGAATATTGAGGTTGTAATAAAAAACATTGCCAATCCAAAGGGAAAGGGCACGCTGATTTCCAAGGAATCTGGCAAACCAGGTGCTTCTCCTATCAAAGGTATATCATCCATTGACGACATTGATCTCATCACACTGCAGGGTGCAGGAATGGTTGGTGTTAAAGGAATATCGTCGCGACTTTTTGGAACTTTGGCCCGTACGGATGTTAACATTATTCTAATCACCCAGGCTTCCTCGGAATACTCCATAACTTTCGCACTGATACCGCAGGATTCCGAAAGAGCTTTAAAAGCCCTCCAGCAAGAATTTGAGGGTGAAATAAAAACCCGGAATGAACTGAATATATTGGTTGAGAAAGATCTTTCAGTTATTGCCATTGTAGGCGAACAAATGAAAAACAGACCCGGTATTTCTGCCAACCTCTTCACTTCGCTTGGCAGAAACGGCATCAGCGTAATAGCTACTGCACAAGGGTCGTCCGAACTGAACATTTCAATTGTTATTCGTAAAGATTATCTGCGTAAGGCGTTGAACGTAATACATGAGGGATTCTTCCTTTCTAATTACCGTGAATTGCACCTTTACCTTGCAGGTACGGGGACTGTAGGCGGCAGCCTGCTCAAACAAATACAGAACCAGCAGGAAATTTTGCTTAAGGATCACCATCTGAAGATCAATGTGATTGGCATCTGCCGCTCAAAACTCATGTTGATGAATCCCGAAGGCATTGACCTGACAAATTATCACAGTGAAATGGAAAAGCAGGGCGAACGGGCCGATATCGAACTGTTTATTCAGAAAATGCAATATCTGAATTTCAGAAACAGTGTATTCATTGACTGTACAGCCGATGCACAGATTGCTGCCACGTATCATAAAGTGCTTGGTTCGTTTATTTCAGTGGTTGCTTCAAACAAAATAGCCTGTTCTTCGGAATATGAAGCCTATGATAAGTTGAAAAGAACAGCGCGTGAAAACAATGTTAAGTTCATGTATGAAACCAATGTTGGTGCGGGACTTCCTATTATCAGTACGCTCAACGATCTGATCCGGAGCGGGGATAAAATTCTGAAACTTGAAGCAGTGCTTTCCGGCACACTTAACTTCATTTTTAATACCATCAGCAAGGATATTCCGTTGAGCAAGGCAGTTCATATGGCTATGGATGCCGGATTTGCCGAACCCGATCCCCGGATTGACCTGAGCGGAATAGATGTGAAGCGAAAACTGCTTATTTTGGCGCGCGAAGCAGGTTATCCGTTAGAAGCAAAGGACATAGAAATTGTCCCCTTTCTGCCCGAAGACTGCTTTAGTGGCAGCCTGGACGACTTTTGGAAATCAATTGCAAAACACGATGCTTCTTTTGAAGATCGCAGAAAAAAACTGTTCACTGAAAACAGAAAACTGCGGTTTGTGGCACGCCTCATTAATGGCAAGGCAACCATTGAGCTGATGGAAGTAGACATGACTCATCCTGCCTATCCGCTCGAAGGCAGTAACAACATCATTCTGATAACCACGTTGCGCTATTGTGAACAGCCAATGGTTATCAGGGGATACGGCGCCGGTGCCGATGTGACTGCGGCCGGTGTTTTTGCTGATATTATCAGAGTTGCTAACGTTTAAATTATTTACGATACATGATTAAAGCAATAATCTTCGATTTTGACGGGATTATAATCAACTCGGAACCCCTATGGGTTGAAGCAGAGAAAAATATTTTCAAATCAGTTGGAGTGGATCTGACTCCTGAGATGTGCCGGCAGACTACAGGACTAGGTACTCAGGATACAATTCAGTACTGGTACAATACTTACAGGTGGACTGGTAAAAGTTCCTTTCAGCTTTACAAGGAAATCATGGAATCAATGCAGTCATTGATTCTTGAAAGAGCTGACCTTCAGGAAGGATACCTTGACGTGCTTCAGTTTTTTGTTGACAGGAAATTGCCGGTGGCAGTGGCTTCATCATCGCCGCTAAAACTGATTACCACAGCATTGAAGAAATTCCACCTGTTCGAATTCTTTAAAATAATCAGCTCCGCGGAAAACGAAGAGTTTGGTAAGCCCCACCCGGCACTCTATTTGGGAGCTGCAAGAAAACTGGGGATTGAGCCTGTCAGCTGTCTGGCATTTGAAGACTCATTCAACGGAGCCATATCTGCTAAGGCAGCCCGAATGAAACTCATTGCAGTACCCGACAGCCATGATTCCCAGACAACACGATTCGACTTTGCCGACCTGAAACTGAATTCACTTAAGGATTTTAAGGAAAAGCATTTTGAACACCTCAATTCATTAAATTAGCCGCTTCAAAAAAATCAACATGACCTCCGAAAAGATTTGGTACCATTCAACCAACGGTAAAGCAGACCAGGTTAGTTTCAGTGAAGCCCTTCTGAAAGGTCTCGCACCCGACAAAGGATTGTATATGCCTGATCACATACCGCTGATAAACAACAAAACCATCAGGGGCTTATCAGGCAAACCTTATGCTGATATAGCATTTGAGATTGCCCGTCATTTTCTTCAAAGTGAAATACCTGAAAATGATCTCCGGCATATTGTGGATGATGCTTATAATTTTGAAGTACCGCTTGAAAAAGTAGTTGACCGGAACTATATCATGCGGCTCGATCAGGGGCCAACCGCTTCATTCAAAGATTTCGCAGCACGAATGATGGGTCGCCTGATGCAATATTTCCTGAAAAAACAGCACAGGAATCTGCTTATTCTTACAGCTACCTCCGGAGATACCGGGAGCGCTATTGCCAATGCATTTTACGGACTTGATAACATACGTGTGGTAATCCTTTACCCCGAAAATGAAGTTACTCCCCGGCAACGAAAGCAAATGACGACCCTGCGGCGCAACATCAAAATTATCGCACTCAACGGTAAATTCGATGATTGCCAGGCAATGGTTAAACAGGCCTTTACCGACCCCGACCTGGAACACCTGAACCTTTCTTCGGCAAATTCCATCAATATTGGCCGGTTAATTCCCCAGTCGTTTTATTATTTCTATGCCTGGGCACAACTGGCGCAGCCCGATGAGGAAATCATCTTCTCTGTTCCTTCCGGAAATTTCGGAAATATGATGGGCGGATTGATTGCCCGGAAAATGGGTCTGCCTGTTAGAAAAATGATTATTTCCACCAATGAAAACGATGAAGTTCCCGTATACTGGCGAACGGGGAATTACAAAACTATTGTTCCGTCGAAGAATTGCGTATCAAGTGCTATGAATGTTGGCCATCCCAGTAATATGGCACGTATTATCTCGCTTTATGGAGGAGTTATGGATGAAAAGGGCAACATCACTACTGAACCCGACGTGAAGCAAATGCGCAAAGATATTTATGCGGTAAGCATAACAGATTCCAAAACCACTGAAACTTTAAAAGCAACCTATAGTCGCTATCAGATTATTACAGAACCCCATGGCGCAGCAGGATGGGCGGGGCTGATGCAATATTATTCAGATAACCCTTCGGAAGCATCCGGCCGATTGGCTGTTAGCCTTGAAACCGCTCACCCGGCTAAGTTTCCCGAAGAAATCCGCCGGTTACTGGGAATTGATCCCAAGCTGCCTGCCTCATTGGAAGGATTAGATGAGCAAGAGGAAAGTTTTGATAAACTGGATCATGATTACCAACAATTCAAAGAATACCTGAAGGACAGGTTTTAATTTTTGCCTATCTTGGCACCCTTATAATTTTAATCAACAGGATATGAAGAAACTGCATGCTGTATGTTCTGATCTCGAAGGAGTATGGGTTCCCGAAGTCTGGATTAATGTTTCAGAAAGAACCGGAATTCCCGAACTCAGACTGACAACACGCGACATCAAGGATTACGATGAGCTGATGCAATACCGCCTGAAGATTCTCAAGGAAAAAAACCTGACTTTACTGGACATACAACGTGTAATTGCAACCATCAAGCCCCTGCACGGAGCTTTGGACATGATCAACTGGCTTAAAAGAGTGACCCGGTTCATAGTGGTTTCCGATACCTTTGTGGAATTTGCCGATCCGCTTATGGATCAGCTCGACAGGCCAACGCTGTTCTGCCATTCGCTGGAAGTAAATGCCAACGGAACTATTACAGGGTATAACTTGCGGCAGAAGGACTCTAAACGCGAAACCGTTAAGGCCCTCAAAAGCCTCAATTATGAAATCATTGCTTTTGGCGATTCATACAACGACATCAACATGCTCCTTGAAGCTGATCAGGGCATACTGTTCCGCCCCCCGCAGAATGTGATCAATGATTACCCGCAATTCCCAGTTATCACGGAATATAACGAACTTAAGAGCTTTCTGGAGGGACGGTTTAGGTTGTAAACCAAAACCCCTGAATGTTGTTATAGTGTTGTACAGTTTTTATAACGCTTATGCTTCAGATTTTATTCATAACCATAATCATTGTTGCCCTGGCAGTTCTGCTGCTGGGTATTAATATTTTTGTGTTTGGCCGCAAATTTCCGGAAACTGAGGTTGGCCAGAACAAAAACATGATCAGGTTAGGAATTCGCTGCCCGCATTGTGAAGAAAGAGCCCGATACCGGCAGCCAAAACCCGCCCGGCTGCGGCCTTCTGAACTCAGACCTGACTGGAAAGCAATCGAAACGGCCTGAATCGGGCTGATTTGGGATGCCCCCATCAACTGTTAATAGACAAAAAATCCTGGCCACTTGTCCTTTCGTAGGACTTATTAAATAGTTTGAGAGATTTAATGCAGGCAGACTATTTTTGGATGGATTCACCCGATGCAATTCATCCAAAACAACATCGCATTTCACCTAAAACGTTATGAAAATAAAATAGAAAATGGGCCTCGCAGAGCGGGGCCCATCTTTCCAATAGTAAACCTAAATTTAACCTTGTGTGAAAACCTTTAATTTGTTTGTTGCCTATATTAAGACATTTCTCACAACAGATTCACGTAAGCCATTTGATAATAGAATGAAAAAAATATTAAGAAAATCATTGTTGTCCGGATAAAATTCTTCAAATTATATAAAGACCAATATTTATGGCGTCCCTACAGGACTTTGAGACTTGAGAGGTGGCTTTTCTTTTCTACCCATATTTGGTTCCTAACGGAACCGTCCCGTAGGGA